>NZ_JANSIB010000012.1:0-19458 GCF_047461895.1 Synechococcus sp. R55.8
TCTCCCGCAGACGAAACGCCGCTTGCCGCATTCGCCTACGCTTGGGCCTCGGCGCCTTACTCAGCCTGGACTGCAGATCGTCTAGGTGGTAGCACAGCCGAACGATCCTGCCAAAGTCTCCCTTGGCGATATCTACAAAGCCCGCTCCATCAAACCCTGTAAGGAAGCTTCTTACTCCAGGATCAAGTGCGATCACCCCCTTTGCTAACGAACACTGCTCGTTCACGGGCTCAGGAAAGATGGCATACCATCTGTCTTTCACCCGCATTAGCTCAGTTCCACGTGCCCATTCTCTGGGCATCTCCTCGGATGCACGAAACGCCAAACCTCGGGTGAGTTTCGGGTACCACGTCCCATTGCGAAAGTTGCCGGCGTTGAATTGCAGCGTATGCGACCTGTCCCGCACACTGCGAAACCTCGCGTCTTTGCTTCGGCGAAACGCCAACCACGCCTCGACGACCGCGTTCTGCTTGATGTGGCAGGGGGCGTCCTTCACCCACTCGGGCAGGTCGGAGCGCAGGATGATGTCCCGCAGCTTTCTGGCTGTTTTTGGGGCACCATGCTGACGCTGATAGGCAATCGCTTGGTTGTAGCAGTACCGGCACGCCGCTTGCCAATGCTTCCAAACCTTAGCCAGCGCTGGTTCCGGATAAATCCGTATCTTTCTCGATTGCAGCCCGGTATTTTCTGAGTCCGTAGAGCCGACTGCTGAAGCAGTGCAGGATGGTGAGGATATCCTCAACCAGTTCCTGTTGGGGAGAAAGGTGATCGTCATCGAGAACCAAGATTTCGCAGCCGTATTGACGGCAGTACCACTCAACGAACTCAAATCCAAACCGGCAGAGTCGATCCCGGTGAGCGACCACAATTGTTCCGACATCTCCCGCACGAACTCGTTCCAATAAGGCAAGGAACTTTGGTCTTTTGAAGTCGAGACCGCCGCCAACCTCTCCGACCACTTCGGCTCCAGGATAGAGGCTAACCAGCCTTGCAATCTGTCTCTCCAAGTCTGGTTTCTGCCCTCGACTGCTGACTCGGGCGTACAAAACGACTCGTTTGGTTTTTCTTGGTGATTTAATGTAGCTGTCGAGGTCATACCTTCTCGCCCTACCGGATGGTGTACGTATTGCCTTGATCCAGCCTTTCTGTTCCCATCGCCTCAAAGTGTGGAGACACACCCCAAAATAATCCGCCGCTTCTCTCGGTTTTACATACCTAGCCATACCAAGCAGCCATACTGAACATACTGTACATTATTTTCAGTATAGTCCAGCGTATCATTGACTAGAGTCATGCTCACTGTTAACGCGACTGAGTTGCAAAGGGATCCCCTCCCACATAGGTCGCCCCTATTTTGGCCTGGATCCCTCTTGGGGATGCTCTAGATCACTGCAAAGGTGCTCCGCACCGCTGACGGGATGGGAAGGGCCTGTACGGGAGCAGCTCACCGCAGTTTCTCCTCTCCAAGCCACACCCGGCGACGTCCTCTGTCCCACACCAGCAGCGCGTGGATCCCGATCCAAAGTCCTGTCCACAGCCAGTTGTGCAGCCAGATTTTGCCCAGAATGGGCAGGGTCAGGCCCTCCGTTCCCCCCAAAACCAGGCCGGCGGCCAAAATCAGCCCTTCAAAAGCCAGAAACCCCAAGATGAGCATGGCCGGGATCCAGAGATAGTTCAGCAGCAGTTGCCTTGGCCGAAGCGGCTTGGACTGAGAAAACAGAGGTCGGTAACCGCCAGCAAGAGCAATCCCCACCGTGCCGATCCCCAGCACCAACCCCCAGGCAAACGAATCGGGAGTGCGGGGATAGTTGTGCCAGGTGTAGCCAAAGATTTGGTTGGCCAGCCAAATCATCAAAGCACTAATGATTGCCCTTTGGCGGGTTAAAGTTGTGCCCGCAACAATACCAACAGTTACAAAAGGAAGGGTACATGTATAAGCAATATTGCTGAGACAGCCGACGGTGGTAAACAAGCTGGGCCAGAACCAGCCTTGGGCCAAATCTTGAGCAGCTTGTATCCAAAGTGGGGCTGGGATTAAGCGGCGAGAGCTGGGAATGGGGATAGGTTGAGCACTCGATTGCAGGCCAATCATGCTTTAATCTCCTGGAAAAAGGTGGTCTTTCAGAGGACAGCCATTAAGCAAATGCTCAAAAACAATTTGTCGAGCTACTTGGGGAGTAACCCGCTTGTACCAGGTGCAATCTCCGGAGTAAAAAACCACCGGCCCCTGTTGGCAAACTTCCAAGCAGCCTGAGGTGATAACCTGTACGTCCAGGTTGGCTTCTCGAAGAGCCGATTCCAGAGCTTCCACAACCGGTTGGTAGTTGCGGGAAGGATAACAACGGCTGGAACGACAGACGGCAAGGTAGGGACGTTTAAGAGGGTTATCCTCATAGGGGATCCGCTCTTTCCCCTGCACATAGATGGCGCGGATGCGCTCGTAAAGAGAAAGCTTTTGGTAGTCAGCTTTGCCTTCCGGCAGGTAGTCTCCCCCTGGACCCAAAAAGGGGCTGGGCAGAAAAATCTGCAGCAAAGGTTCTTCTGCTCCATTCCAGAATTGGATCCCCCACATGCGGGGCTGACCTTGGGGATTGAGGCGCCGGTAGAGAGCAGCACGGCTAACCAATCTTTTGCGGCGCAGCTCGGGTGGGGTCTTGCGATGGGGGCCGCCTTGGTGCTCCTCCAGGCACAAATGCAGGTGCCAAGTTTCGGTGGCAACGGTTAGATAGCCATCGTAGAGCACGCACAAAGCTGGAGGTTTCTTAAAAGCCAGCTCCAGCACCCCGCCTTCCGCCACATGGCCCACCTGGATCTCGGCCCAGTGCTCTTGAAACAGCTCGTAGAGCAACGGCCCCAAGCAGTCGATGTGGGCAGGGATCCCTTCATAAAGGGTTGTCCAACCCGTTAAAGAAACTTCCTGCCAAGCTTGATGGAGGGGGGTTATCCAGGGGGTAAAAGTGGCCATGAGAAAGCTCCTCAGTGCAGTGGTGGAATACGAGCAATCACCCCTTTTTTGAGAGGGCGCTCGGCCCAGGGTAGGATCCCATCCAACTTGGTTAGGTAGAGCTCTGCTGTCTGCAGAATGAGATCCACATCTTTTGGATCCAGATCTCCAAAAACATAGGTCATCTTTTGAGGTGCTGCCAACGCAACAACGCAAGCATGGCTGCAGGCGCTCATACAGGCAACCGGCTTCAGGGTCAGTTGAGGATTGAGGGTTTGAGATTGCAGGGCAGACAGCAGCATTTCTCCCTTGCTAATCCCTTCTTTTTGGCCGTTAACCCACCGAGATCCGCAGGTGATGCAAACCCAGAGATAATGACCGCTGGGTTGCTGAGCAGCGCTGCCAGCTTGAACTGGCAACTGGGAAGTTGATTGAGACACAGAGCTACTTGATACCGGCATAACTTGCAATCCAGACTTGACTGTAAAGGGCGCGATGAAGAAGGGGAAATGATCTCAATATCTAAGCGAGTGGTCAAGCAGTGAGCGAAATGGCTAAGCCTTTAAAATTGGCCTCTCAGATTGAGCCGAACGGTGCGACCCACTCCTGGGTAGCCGGGGAAAACCTCATATTGCTCATCCAGCAGGTTATCAACCCCCACTTCTAGAGCGAGATTTTCTGCTACTGGGATCCCTCCCCGCAGAGCCAGGTTGGTGTAGCCGGGCAGAGATTGGGTATTGGCGTTGTTGGTAAAGAAAGTGCCAATGTGATGCAGGAAAACTGAGGCATACCGATCCTCTGCATCGCGGTAGCTCAGGCCCAGGTTGAAGCTGTCTGCTCCCACGAAGGCTAGCTGTTTGCCAACCGCTTTGGGATCCAGCGCCGAGCGGATGATGGGATCGTTCAGGGTGTAGTTGGCAAAAAGAGTCCAGTTTTCCCCCAGCCGCAAATCCAGGGCTGCTTCTATGCCTGTGTATTCCACGAGCTCAATGTTTTCGTAGGTTCCCCTGCGCGGGCCAGTGCTGACAAAGGTAATGCCATCGCGGATGCGGTTATGGGCAAAGGTCAAGCGCAGTAGGCCAAAATCTCCCAGAGCCTGATCCAGGCCAATGTCAAAACTCTCTCCCCGCTCCGGTCGCAAATTGGGGTTTCCATCTACCTCAAAAAAGCCCCGCAAACGAAAGAATAAGTTTGAGATCAAGGGAGTGCGAAAGCTGCCGGCATAATTGGCCCTCAGGGTGGTGCCTTCTGCCAAAACCCAGCGGATCCCTGCGGCAGGAGAGGTGGCCGAACCGTTGACCAGATTGCTCGAATCTTGGCGAACACCTAAGTTGAGATAAAAGTTGGGCTGTGGCTTGTAATCCAGGCGGGCAAAGAGGGCCCCTTGGTTCACGGTATTGTCGTAGTTGACATTGGTGGATCCCCTGGCAAAGGAGAAGGTGGTGTTGCGAGCTGAAATGGATCGGTAGTCTGCTCCTAGAGTAAGCTCCAGGTTTTCAGCAGCCTTCCAGGTGTATTGCAGTTGGGATCCCCACCCCGTTCGCAGGATCTCATCCCGGGATCCCTGGCTTTGTGGGGCGCTGAAGCGATAGTTGAGGTCGTCAAAAAATACCCTGGCTTGCAGGGATCCCCTCTCTTGATCCCACAGCCAACTGAGATCTAACAGCAGGTCGTTGGTGTTTTGCCCTGCATCGGGGGAGGGAAACTCGGTGCTGCCGGGCACCTGAAACGCTTTATTGAGATAAAGGGCATTTCCTGTTAGGACCTGGCCTTCTGCCAGTTGCCAGGTGAGTTTGGCTTGTAGGTTGTGGTACTCCACTGCCGAGTTCTCCCGCCTGCCGGCTTTGCCCAAACGCCTAATTTCAAAAGGAAAGTCGTTGTTGCTCTGCAGACGGCGATAGCTGACCACCCAGCCCAGATCCTGCGCTTGGCCGCGGTTTTGGATCCCTTGCTCGTTGAGGCCGTAGCTGCCGATAGCCGCTTCCAGCACGGTCTCGGATCTCGGCTTTGGATCCAGCGTCACGATGTTGATGACCCCGCCAACGGCATCGGAGCCGTATAAGGTGGAGCCCCCACCTGGAGAGATCTCAATACGCTCGACCACATCTGTAGTGATCTGAGACAGATCGAACCCGCCAAAAAAGCCCAGGTCGTTAATGGGGCGGCCATCCAAGAGCACCAACACCTGGGCCGTTCGTCCTCCCCGCATAAACTGGGAGCTAAGGGCTCCCAACTGGGTTCCCGCCGTGCCGTCGCTGAGGATCCCGGGCAGGTAGCGCAGGGCCTCCTGAACCGTTCTTGCCCCTTGCTCTCGAATTTGCTGGCGGGTAATGACGTAAACCGGGCGGGAAGAATCCCGCAGCAAGCCGGGGCGACGAAAAGGCGTGGTGACGGGTTGATTTAAAATCTCGGCGCTAACGCCGGTTTCCAAAACCTCTTGAGCTGAGGGCGGGGAAGCTGCCGGCTGCGCCCACGCTGGGATCCCCAAAACAAAGCCCCCCAGCGCCAGGCTGAGACCTAGAATGGGATTCATTTTCCTAAAGCTCCTGATTCCGTGCGACGCGGAAGAAATGCGAGCCAAAACCGCAGGCGGGCATCCTGACTGAGGGCATAGGTCTAGCCTAAGCCCATCACAGTTGCGGCACAGCGCCGGATTTGCACCGGACTTTCCCCTTTACATGCCCTGGCTGATCCCCAGGACAACCTGTCGGTACAGCTTTCTCTGCGATTGCTCCGAAAAAGCCGTGCTAGGCATCATACATCCCCTGCTCTGGAGTTCCTATCCTGCCAGGGGGGATGTCATCCCCAGGGGTGAACGGGATCCCAACGGCAATCCCAGGGCTTCGGATGGGCCACATCCCACCAACTTAGAAAACCTGGGCCAGACTTCTTCTTTGCTTTGTAAGCAGTTAAAGAGTAGCCCACTACTATTCCAGATCCTGAGGCCCAAGGATCCCTTGACTTTTGAAGAATTTGAAGAATAGGGAGGATAGAGATACGCTGAGATCTTGCAAAATCCACAGCCTTTGGGAGAGTAAGAGGGGAGCAGTGGCTTGGCTGCTGTCCACGGGATTCATTGGACTAGTACCCAACCGGATAGAAAAGAGGGGCTTTTTCGATTTCTGGCAAAGCCGTTGCCTGGTGGGCTGGATCCGGCTCAACTTGGCTGGGAGAGGCAATCGGCACCTCGATCATCCGATCCGGTACCAGCGGCACCATTTCGGAGCGGTCGGCAATTTCCCGGAGAGAATTGGCAATGGATTCTTGAGTCAGCAGAAACTGTCGTTCGTTGCGCTGCATCTGCTGCCACACCTGGTAACGCTGGCTCCACCGGCTTTGGGTATGCACAGTCCAACTGTAAAGGCTCAACACTGAAACGCCGGAGAGGATAGCCATCCCTGTGGAGATTTGCTTCCACCAGGCTAGGTGTTCTGCCCAAGCAAGATGCTGGCTGCGAGGATGGGCTGATTTCAACTTCAAATCCAAAGGTTGGGTGCGGCTGGCTTGAACTGTACCGGAGAGGGGTCGGCTCAGAGCAGAAGGCTGTCTGTGGCGACGAGGGCTCTTGGGACGATCAAGACCTGCGTTCAAAGGCTGGCTAACCATAGGGCTTAACCTCACACACACCAAGGGATCCGACGGTGCAGGACTGCCGGTTCCGCTTCACCCTAGTTCCCCGCGCCCCCCAACAGCAACCCCCTTCTCCCGATTCCCGGCCTCAGCAGGACAGCTGTCCGCTTCACGGTAGCCGATCTCTTGAGAGCGGGAGAACCAACCTAAACCTACATCTGACTGCTGCGGGCAGCCACTCGCAGTTTGGCAGAGCGGGCCCGTGGATTGCGTTGCCGTTCCAGTTCGGAAGGGGACAAGGGCTTGGGGGTGAGCACCTGCCAACGGGGATCCCTGCGGAAGGCCCATTTCACCAAGCGATCTTCAAGGCTATGGAAGCTGATTACGGCCAACCTGCCGCCGGGTTTCAACCAAGTGGGGGCTTGGGCCAGCAAGGTTTCTAAAGCCTCCAGTTCTCGGTTCACGGCAATGCGCAACGCCTGAAAGACCCGAGTGGCCGGGTGAATGCGGCCTCGCCGAGCTGCCGGAGGTACCGCCTGCCAAACCACCTGGGCCAACTGGGTAGTTGTGGCGAGGGGACGAGCCTGCTCGATGTGATGGGCAATGCGGCGGGCAAATCGCTCTTCGCCGTAACGGGCGAAAATCTCGATCAACTCTTCGACCGGGCGATGATTAACCCAATCGGCAGCGGTTTCCTGAGCGGCACTGGGATCCATGCGCATATCCAGCGGCCCCTCTCCGCGAAAGCTAAATCCCCGCTCAGGACAGTCCAGTTGCGGCGAACTCACCCCCAAGTCGGCCACGATGCCATCGAAGGGGATCCCCTGCCCCTGCTCATCCCGAAAGCCGTGCTGCTGCAGATCGAAATCGGCAAAATTGAGGTGCCACAGTTGGATGCGGCTGCCGGGGATCCCTTCTGCTGCAAAACGCGCTTGCGCCGCCTGCAGAGCCGCCGGATCCCGATCCAACCCCACCACTCGGGCAGCTCCCCCCCGCAGCAGCGCCAAGCTGTGCCCACCCCCTCCCAACGTCGCATCCAAAAAAATACCGCCCCCCTGGGGTTGCAGGTAGGCCATCACCTCCTCGGTCAAAACGGAATCGTGTTGATACACCTTGCCAAGCACGGTCTGCGGGGGTTCTATTTCTGCTGCTACAAAGTTCAGTATCTGCAAAAAAAAAAGGCCGAGGCCAGGCCCCGACCGAGGAATCCATGTTGTTAAGGTGATCCTCTGAGAAAAGAGGGGTGGCCGTCAAAAGACAGGCTGTCTTGGGATCCCCGGCAAAATCTCTGGGGCGCGAGTCCCGCTCTGAGTATGATGAGACTGCTGCCGCTTTTGCCAAGTCTGCCGTCAGGGTTGCTGTGTTGACTCACTCTTCTTCTACCGATATCCTCACTCTCTCGTCGGCCAAGGGCCTGCGCGGCCAAGTGAGCATCCCCGGCGACAAATCCATTTCCCACCGCGCCCTGATGCTGGGATCCCTGGCCGAAGGAGAAACCACCATCCAAGGGCTGTTGCTGGGAGAGGATCCCCGCAGTACGGCAGCCTGTTTTCGGGCGCTGGGGGCAGATATTTCGGAGCTCAACAGCGAGTGTGTTCGCATTCGGGGAGTTGGCCTGGGCCAGCTGCAAGAACCGGCAGACGTGTTGGATGCCGGCAACTCCGGCACCACCCTGCGACTGATGCTGGGGATCCTGGCTGGCCAGGCCGGGCGCTTTTTTGCCGTCACCGGCGATCGCTCCCTGCGCTCGCGGCCCATGGGGCGGGTGGTAGAACCGCTGCGGCAGATGGGGGCCAGCATTTGGGGACGGGCCGGTGGAACCTTGGCACCTTTGGCCGTACAAGGGGGATCCCTGAAGGGCATTCACTACCGCTCCCCGGTGGCTTCAGCGCAGGTAAAATCCTGCCTCTTGCTGGCGGGCCTGCTGGCAGAAGGCACCACCCAAGTCACCGAGCCGGCTCTCTCTCGGGATCACTCGGAACGGATGTTGCGGGCCTTCGGGGCCAACATTCAGGTGGATCCGGAAACAAAAACCGTGGCCGTGGTGGGGGGATCCCGCCTGGTGGGCCAGAGAGTTCAGGTGCCGGGGGATATCAGCTCGGCAGCCTTTTGGCTGGTGGCCGCCTCCATTGTGCCCGAGAGCGAATTGCTGCTAAGGGATGTGGGCCTCAACCCCACCCGTACCGGTGCGCTGCAGGTGTTGCAGGAGATGGGGGCCGATATTCAAATTGAAAACTGCCGGGAAATGGCCGGCGAGCCCCTGGGAGATCTGCGGGTGCGTTCGGCCCGCTTGCGCGGCTGCACCATCGCCGGCGATCTCATCCCCACCTTGATCGACGAGATCCCGGTTTTGGCGGTGGCGGCTGCCTTTGCCGAGGGGATCACCGTGATTCGCGATGCCGCAGAGCTGCGGGTCAAAGAAAGCGACCGTCTGGCTGCCATAGCCCAAGAGCTGAGCCGCATGGGAGCCCAGGTCACTGAATATCCCAATGGCCTGGAAATCAAGGGAGGGATCCCTCTTCACGGGGCCGAGGTCGACAGCCACGAGGATCACCGCATCGCCATGAGCCTGATGGTGGCAGCTCTAGGAGCGCAGGGATCCACCCTCCTCAGGGGAGCCGACTGTGCCCGCATCTCCTACCCCGACTTCATTCCCACCCTGCAACGATTGACTGCTTCCCCCCTGGAGTCTTGAGAGGGCCCATCTTTAACTTTGCCGCCTCTGCTCCTATGTCGACCTGCCCCAGCCCGCCCGGCCCTATCGCCATCGAACATCTCTGCTTCCGGGTTCCTCCCGGTGGGCAAGCAGCCTTTCTTGAGCAAGACGAGCGGGTTTGGGGATCCGCCCTGCGTCGGCATCCGGGTTTTCTGGGCAAAGAAGTTTGGCTGGATCAAGAGGATCCCGAACTTGTCCACCTCATCCTCCGCTGGGCCAGCCGCGCTGATTGGAAAGTCTTTTCCCCCGAGCAAGTGGAGGCATTGGATCGGCAAATGCGGCCTTTTTATGTGCGCTTGGAACAGGCCAAAGAATACCAGCTCTGGCAGCCCGGCCCTTCTGCAGGGACAGGAAAGCAGGATTAAGGGATCCCTTCAGTCTCAAAACCTACCTCAGAGCCCACCGAGTCAGCCCTGGGGGATCCTGCCACCCGCTCCTGCTCCACCAGCTCCCGCAAACTGGGCATGGTCACGGCCAAAGCTCCTTCTCGCCGCTGCAGCCCCGCTTCAAAACTCTCAGGGGTGACAATGCCGCCGGAAATGAGCATCTTAAAAGCATCTTCCACCGGCATGAACACTTCCACCACCTGGTCTTCCGGCACAATGGCGTACCAGCCCGTCGTTGGATTGGGGGTGGTGGGCACAAACAGGCCAAGGGAGCGCTGCGGCCCATCGGGCCGAATGGGAGTTTGAATGGTGCCCGTCACAAAGGCCAGCGCCCAAGCTCCTGGTCGGGGATATTCCACCAGCACCACCCGCCGAAAGCGCTGATTGTTGGGGGCAAACAAAACACTGACCAATTGCTTCAAGGTCTTGTACACCAGCCCCGCCACCGGAATCGCATGGAGCAACTGTTCGCTGAGATTGAGCAGCCACTGGCCGACAATGTTGCGGGCCATGAAGCCAATCAACAGGATGAGCACAATCGGCGTCAACAGGCCCACCGCCAGATCGATGAGGTTGATCAAGATCGGGTGCAAACCCTGGATGGGATTGAACTGCTTCGGAATGCTGGTCAGAAAGCCAATGCTCCAGGTGGCCACCTCCACCGTCAGCCAAATGGTAGTTGCCAGAGGGATCACCACCAGCAACCCCGCCACGAAGTAGTTCTTAAGATGCTGTTTCCATTGTGAAACCATGGTGAGGTCGTCCCGTCGAGTCAACCGAGTGGATGCATCGAACCCTTGCAAGTGGAGCTTGCAGATGGCAATCATGATACCTGCCTTCTGCGTTGCCCTCATGGGGGGCAGCCGCAACTTGCTCGAAAAAGAAACCGGGCTGCCAAAAAGCGCAGAGCCCCAAACTTTCATCAGGCCGATAATGCTATCTTAGGTCGATATAAAATTTTGTAAAGGCAGGGATCCCGTCCCGAGGCGTTGTGGCCAAGCCCCTGGATGGTTTGTGTTTCTGCTGGGTGTTGCGTGGGAGGCCCTATGTCAGAGTCAGATTGGCTAGAGCATACCTGTCAGGTGGAGGTGCCTGTTCCCATTGAGCAGGTATGGGATTTGTGGGCCAACCTCACCCTCATGCCCCGTTGGATGAAGTGGATCCGCTCGGTGGAATTGCTGGATCAGGAGCTGTCCCGGTGGACACTGGACACCCGCGGCCTCACCTTCAGTTGGATCTCCCGCACCCATACGGTGGTGAAACACCAACACATCGGCTGGAGTTCGGTGGAGGGGCTGCCCAATCGGGGCGCGCTGCGCTTTTACGACCGCAAAGGCAGTACTATTGTGAAGCTGTCGGTGGCCTACAAGCTCCCGGGGATCCTCGGCAAAATCTTGGATGGCCTGTTTGTGGGCAAAGTGGTGGAGAGCACCATCCAGGCAGATCTGGAGCGCTTCAAAGCCTATGCCCTAGAGCAGGCGGGGCCAGCCGCCGACAATGCCTCGGCCAGCTAGTCTCCGTTCGTCAGGCCCAAGTGTTTCGCCGACCTTCCCCATTGTCAACCCTCGCCACTGCAAAGGCCGCTTCATGTCAGATCCCTCTCCTGAGCCTGTTATCGCGCCCTCTCATCAGCCGGTGGACAACCGCAACATTCGCTTCTCTCTGGAGCGGGGCGAGCTGGATCTGGATCAACTTCTCCTGCTGTTGAACCGCAATGCCTTTTGGGCGCAGAATCGCCAGCGGCAGGAGATGGAGCGGGCCGTTGCCCACAGCCATCCGGTGGTCAGCGCCTGGGATGGGGAGCGCCTGATTGGCTTTGGCCGCGCCACTTCCGATGGGGTTTACCGAGCCGTCCTCTGGGATATCGTGGTTGATCACGATTACCGACGTCAGGGCATTGGCCGCAAGTTGGTGGAAACCCTGATCAGCCATCCCCACCTGCAGTCGGTGGAGCGCATCTACCTGTTCACAACCCATCAGCGTGGCTTTTACGAGCGAATCGGCTTTGTGGAAAATCCCAGCACCACCTTGGTTTTACACGGGCGCCCTCTGGAGTTTTTAGTCCCGGCTGCCGAGCAGGAGCAGGCTTGACCGACAGGGATCCTGGGTGAGTGTATCTTGAACAACAGTGGGTTGGCTCTGCCTTGGGAGGAGGACGCGCTAGCCTGAAAAGCAAAAAGGGTGAGAGGGTGTACTCATGGCCAATCGCCTCGCCACAAGTTCCAGCCTTTATTTGCGCAAGCACGCCGAGAACCCGGTGGACTGGTGGCCTTGGATCCCAGAAGCTCTGGAGAAAGCGCGGGCCGAGGATAGGCCGATTTTCCTATCCATCGGCTATTCCAGTTGCCACTGGTGTACGGTCATGGAGGGCGAGGCCTTCTCCAACCCTGAAATTGCCGCCTTTTTGAATGCCCATTTTTTGCCCATCAAGGTGGATCGCGAGGAGCGGCCGGATCTCGACAGCATCTACATGCAGGCGTTGCAGCTCATGAGCGGGCAGGGGGGGTGGCCCCTCAATGTTTTCCTCACGCCCGATGACCTGGTGCCCTTTTACGCCGGCACCTATTTTCCCGTAGAGCCCCGCTTTGGCCGCCCGGGGTTTCTTGCCTTGCTGCAGCGCATCCTGCAGTTTTACCGGCAGGAAAAGGAAAAAATAGAGGAGATGAAAGGCCAGATTTTGACGGCTCTGACCACCCTCAGCGACTTAGTGCCGGAAGACCACATTCCCGCCGACCTGCTGCGCTCTGGGATCCCCAAGATCCAGCCTTTGCTCGCCAATGCCGGGGCGGTGCAGCAATTTCCCATGATGCCCTACGCTCAGTTGGTATTGCGTTCGGCCCGCTTCGACCCACCAGAAGGGATCCCCGGCTCGCAGAGCGCTCTGGAACGGGCCAAAGAGCGAGGCATGGCCTTGGTGCTGGGAGGGATCTTTGACCATGTGGCCGGCGGCTTTCACCGCTACACTGTGGATCCCACCTGGACGGTGCCCCACTTTGAAAAGATGCTCTACGACAACGGGCAGATCCTGGAGTTTCTCTCCGATCTCTGGGCCCATGGGATCCAAGATCCGGCCATTGAGCGGGCGGTGCGGCTGACGGTGGAGTGGGTGGCGCGGGAGATGACCGCCCCTGCCGGATACTTCTACGCCGCTCAAGATGCCGACAGCTTTGCCCGGGCAGAAGATCGAGAGCCAGAGGAGGGAGAGTTCTACGTCTGGCGCTGGCAGGAGCTGCAGGATCTCTTGGGGGAAGAAACCTTCCGCGCCTTGCAGCAGGCGTTTGACCTATCGCCGGGGGGCAATTTCCCTGATCGGCCCGGCTGCATCGTCTTGCAGCGCAAACAGGGGGGGACGTTGCCGCCAGAAGTTGAAGCCGCCTTGACCACCCATCTGTTTCAGGCACGCTATGGCTCTGCGGAGCGACGAGTTCCCTTCCCTCCGGCAGTGGATGCCCAATCGGCCCGTCTGCAATCCTGGCCAGGGCGAATCCCACCTGTCACCGACACCAAGATGATCGTCTCTTGGAACGCCTTGATGATCTCCGGCCTGGCGCGGGCCTATCAAGTGTTCGGCAACGCAGACTATCTGCAATTCGCTCTGCGGGCTGCCCAATTCATCCTCAGCCAGCAGCGCCACCCTGAGACCGGATCCCTGTTGCGCCTGAACTACGATGGCACAGCTCAGGTGCCCGCCAAATCGGAAGATTACGCCCTGCTGATCAAGGCCCTGTTGGACTTGCAGCAAGCCTGCCTGCCTCTGGTGGGGGATCCCACCCCTCAAGACTGGTTACAGGCTGCCCTCCAGCTCCAGCAGGAGATGGATACGCAACTGTGGGATCCGGCCAGGGGGGGATACTTTGTCAGCGATGCCCAGAGTGCCCCTGAGCTGTTGGTGCGAGAGAAGGAGTTCCAGGACAACGCTACCCCTGCAGCCAATGGGGTGGCCATTGCCAACCTGGTGCGCCTTGCCGCCCTCACTGGAGATCTGGACTACCTGGAGCGGGCAGAGCAGGCCTTGAAAACCTTTGCCCACATCATGAGCACCCAGCCGCGCACCTGCCCCAGCCTTTTTGCCGGACTGGATTGGTATAGCAATTGGGTGAAAGTCACCCTGGAGGCCGATTCCATTCCCGCCTTTCAGCAACGATCTTGGCCCACCACCGTCTTTGCTCTCCCCACCGAAGCCGAACCTCTGCCGGAAGGAGCTCTAGGGCTGGTGTGCTGGGGCAACAAATGCCTGGCCCCTGCCAGTTCTCTCGAGCAAATCCAGTCGCAAATCGGCAAAGGCCAAAATCGAGCTTACTGACCTTTGCCCAACTTTTGCTCAGGGCAGCAGGGATCCCTTTGCCAAGGTTACTGCTGGGGCTCCGCAGGCTTTTCCACCCCAAAAAACTCAATGCGGTAACTTTGGATGCGGGTGCCCGTTTGTTGCTCCACTTGGGCCAGCAGTTCAGGCGGCAGCTCCACGTCCACATCCAAGATGCGGTTGCTATCCAGACAGTTCACGTGGCTGTGGGGATGGGTGCGGTTGCCGTAGCGGCGCCCATCGGCACGATCCAAGCACTCGACAATGTTGTGGCTGGCCAAAGCTTCCAGGTTTTGATAAACGGACGTGTGGCCAATCGGTTTGCCCTGCTGATTTAGGCGATCGTAAATCTCGCGGGCGGAGAGGTGCTCGCCACACTGCCACAGCAGCTCCAGGATATAACGGCGCTGTCGGCTCAAACGCAGATTGCACTCCCGGCACCGTTCCAAAGCAGCTTCCAAAGAATCCAAGGGGCGAGGCATGGAAAACCTCAAGTCATACCGAGTCTGAGATAGGTAGTTGCTCATCTCTACCAAGGTAGCATTTGTGCGTCAACAGTTGTTCAAAAAACACCCCGAACTCTACAAGAGCTGCCGCGCATAGCCATCTTCGAGCCGAGTCCAGGCCGTGCGCAGATGGAAGAGCCCAACATCAGCCTTTTGATTTTCTACAATACCGCTGGAGTGTTGGGGGCAAAGATCATGCAGCGGCGCAAGGTAATTCTGGGTTTGTTGGGGTTGGCCAGCAGCAGTGGATTGGCAGGAGCCTATTGGGCCAGTCGGCAGCAGCCCTCTCATCTAGCCCCAGGGATGGGATCCCCTAGAGCCGCTCTCCCCTCTCCTACCCCCCAGCCCACCCCCACCGTCGTCCCCCATCCAGATGCCCCCCATGGCCTCTACATCCCCCCCCGCCGAGATCTGCGCCTCTTGGTCATCAGTGACATGAACGGCATCTACGGCTCGGTGGAATACGACCCAGAGGTGGATCGGGGCATCGGCCTCATCCCCTATCTTCAGCCGGATATTGTTTTGGGAGGAGGAGATATGGTGGCCGGTCAGGATCCCCGCCTGTCGGAGGAGCGCATTCGCGCCATGTGGGCAGCCTTCGACCGGCATGTGGCTGGCCCAATCCGTGCGGCCAAACTTCCCTACGGCTTTACCTTGGGCAATCACGATGCTTCCTGTGCCCGCACCACGCGGGGCGGCTTTCTCTTTCAAAAAGAACGGGATCTGGCCCGCGAGTTTTGGAACGATCCGGCCCACGACCCAGGTTTGAACTTTGTGGATCGGGGGGACTTTCCCTTCTACTACACCTTTGAAAAAGACGATGTGTTTTACCTAGTCTGGGATGCCACCTGCAATTACATCCCGCCCGAACAAATGGCCTGGGCGGAAGCGGCTCTGGCCAGCGAACGGGCTCAGAAGGCCAAGTTGCGCATTGTCATCGGCCATCTGCCCCTCTACGCCATCACCGTCGGGCGCGACGATCCGGGAGAAGTGCTGCTGGAGGCGGATGCCAAACGGGCTCTGCTGGAGAAGTACCGCGTCCACACCTACATCAGCGGCCACGACCACGGCTACTACCCTGGCCACAAAGGGCAACTGCAACTGCTTCACTGCGGCATTCTCGGCTCTGGCCCTCGTCCCCTCTTGGGCAGCCCTCTGCCCCCCCGCAAGACCCTCACCCTTATCGACGTGGATTTCGAGAGCCCAGATGTTACCTATTACACTACCTATCACATGCGGGATCTGAGCGTGATCGACCAAGCAGAGCTGCCCCGTTTCATCACTGGGCACAATGGCTTGGTGCTGCGCCGCGACGTCAATTGGGACAACCTCACCCCCCAAGAAATCGCCACCTGCCAAGCTCGTATTGGATCCCTGTGTCGGGATTAACGTCTCCGTCTTGGCAAAAGATTGATGAGCCGTTTGTAGATGCTCTCGCGAGGGTTCTGCACACTTCGCGAGCAGCCCAGGCTTTTCAACAGATGATTCAAAGCAGCTTTTTCCAGCAACACCAGCCATAGCCGGTGCAACTGTGTCTCTCGCATAACGGATCCCAGTGATTGATTTCAGCGAAACTGTAGAGAGCTTGTGAAGGCAGCAACAAGAAACGTTAAAGAGAACACAAAGTTGGCAACGGAATGTTGGCAGTGTTATCTTCAAGCGCGGTTGACCTACCGTCGCTGAGCCGGTTGACTGTTGCGCCTTTTCCCTGCCGTCCAACTGATCGACAACTGGAGCGCAAAACTCCTGCTACCCTGGTTGAATGATGGTTTCGTTCCTGGTTGAGGTAGAGGGGAATTTGACAGATGAGCAGGTGCGGGAGGGATTCCACGCCCTCTCTGACCCGATTCGCCTGCGCGTGCTGCAACTGCTGCAGGGGCGTGAGTTGTGTGTTTGTGATCTCTGCGAGGAGCTGAAGGTGAGCCAATCCAAGCTCTCGTTTCACCTAAAAACCCTGCGGGATGCGAAATTGGTCAATGCTCGCCAGCAGGGGCGCTGGATTTACTACAGCCTCAACCCACCCGGTTTTCAGCTCCTGCAGCATTTTTTGGATAGATTGGGGCAAGCTGGCCCTGTCAAGGCCGCAGTTCCCTGTGTGGAAGACCTCTAAGGCGCGCAGGGATCCCAAAATGTCCCTAGAAAAACTGTCGGATCCCGCCCTTGTACATTCCGAAGACGGGCTTGCTGCAACACAAGAAATTACAGATGTGAATGGTGTTCCCTGCTGGCAACCCCAGGGATCCCGGCGGGTCAACTCGGAGAAAATGAGGATCCCATCTCCTAAAATCCATCAAAGTTCCCTGACACCAGCTCCCCTGTTGCTTAGTTAGGATTGATACAAGAGAGGTGGGAACAACATGATACGTGAACAGCGAGAAGAGTTGGAACGCATCCACCGAGCACACCTGTGGAATCGCCTCAAGGAGCGGGTGAAACGCGCCCAGTTGAATCCATCTCTGCTGGCTTTGCTGGCACGAGAGGCTTTTGAGTTGGGCTTCCCCCTTCCCTCTTTATCTGACCAACCCCAGGTCAATTCCCCTGCTGAGCAGCCCCAAGATGGAAGTCATCATCGCCGCACAAGGCCTCCGGCCCGCTGGCGCGAACGGTGAGTCCACCCTCTCTTCTGGCCGAGAAAGCGGGCAGCCACGATCATAGGAGAATTTCTCTCCAGAGACTCTCAAAGCAGCTAGTCTAGGCAATGATTTTGAATAAATCAGAGCCCATGATGAACACCGCCGAAGCCCTTCAGATTCTCAACCTTCCGCCGGACGCAACCGAGCGGCAGATCCGGGGGCGACTGTTTCAGGAATACCAAACCCTCAGTACTGCCCTCGCAGAACTGGAGGACGAGCGACAAAGACCCTTGCTAGAGGCGCAACTGGCGCGGCTGAATGAGGCGCGGGATGTATTGCTTAGCGGGGGATCCCAGGCTGAGAAGGGTTTGTCTTGGGTCAGCCCAGAGGACTTGCCCCCCCAGGTGATTGTGCTGCTTTACCAAGCCAATGGGCAGGAGGGAATCTGCACGCGCCAGGTTGGGGGTCAAGATATCGTCATTGCTTTCGAGAGCTCGTTTGCGGCAAGAAAATATGCGCAGCGGTTGGCTCAACAGGGACTGCCCAAGCCCGTGGCAGAACGCTTTGACACGCAGGAGATCGTCGATTTTTGCCGCAGCGGAGGGTATGGGTTGATGGTGGTTCCGGCCAGCGAAACGCTGGAGCCCCTACAAGAAAGCACGGAAGCTGCCCGTGATTGGCAGGGCAGGTCTTGATGCCGTTTGGCCTCGATCCACTTGCGTTAAGGGTGCCCTCGATGATTAGTGTGGAACCGATCTCTGTGGACGAGTTTCGCCAGCTCATGGCCGCCGATCTGGACGCTTGCTGCGAGGCCTTTGATTTGCGGGCGGAGTACCTGCGTCTGCAGCAACAGCGGCTACGCTCCTGGGGCATACTGGCCTTTGGTTTGATAGCAATAGCCTTGGTCATCTTCTTGGGGATGCGGGATCCCGGCTCTTGGGTGTCCTATACCGCGGCTGCCGGGATCCTACTGCTGCTCCTGTTGGGGATCCTGAGAGTCAGCCTGCGCTTGGGAAAAAGCCTGCATCGCATCCGGCAGCGTTGGCAGGAGGCCCATCTGCTCAACAGCACCCCCGAGGTGATGAAGTTTGCCACCGATCTGGCCCGCAAAGTAAAAGACTACAACCACTGGGTCAACGAGCTCCAACAATCCCTGCAGGGGGGGCAGCATTGGCGAGATTTTCGGCAACTCAGTGAGGCTGAGCAAAAGTACATCCAATCGCTGTTTTTACAAGTGCGGGCCCAACTGGTGATGGCCCTACAGGTGTGCCGAGCTTTAGTCGAGGATCCACAAGCCTCTGTGGCTCAGTATCTCAACCAAATGGTTGCCCGGGATCAGCAACTGCTGGAGCAGTTTACCGCCAAAAACCTGACCGCCAACCGCTACGTGACCTTGGCTCGCCAGCTATCTGTGCTGGAGGAAGATTTGCAAGCCCAGCTCAGAGCCTTGGGATCCCGATGATACCCTGTTGGAGGTGTCCAGCAGCGTACTCATGGGCAGTAGAGGCACTCGAAAATTGTACGGCCTGTTGCTTGCCGGCGGGCTGGGCTTGCTGGGATGCGGGGATCCGAATGTACCCCTGACCCAACCCCCTCCCGATGCTTTTCGGGTCAGCACCCCACGGCCACCGCGCCTAGATCTGTACCCCACCCCACCACCCACGCCAACTCCTACGCCGACACCACCCCCCAGCTTGCTGGAGCTCACAGCCCGTTGGTTGGGGATCCCTTGGCCGCCCCAAGAGACCAGCCTGGTGAGATTGAGCGCCCGTTTCCTGGAGATCCCCCTACCTCCCAAGCCCCGCCGCTCCGCCAGCCCCTCACCTCAGCCTTCCCCCAGTTCGGAAAGAGAAGAGAGAAAGCAGCAAGGCCGCGAAACCTAGTCCGCACCCCTGGCCTCTGGAGATCTAGGCGCCCGCAGTCACCGGCTCCGTTTCTCGAACGCGCAGCTTTTCACAGGGGATGGTATCCGCCAGAATAGAGCTGGCCATCATACCCGTGTGAATCTCCAGTTTGGCTCCGGGCACCGCCTCAAACAGCAGCCGCTGGCCTGGAAAGACCACCCGCTCAAAGTACCAGTTTTCGATATTCGTGATGCGAACCACCTGAATAGAGCTGGTCGCATTGATGTAGCTACAGGTTATTCGCTCTGCTCGTTTTTTATCGGGGATTGCATCGAGTGTTTGCATAATTCAGATTACCAGCCCACGTTGCTCAGCCTACCATCTACCCTAACACCGTCTGGGGATCACTGCGGTAGTCTGCGATACGGCGATCCCAACTGGCAGAAATCAATCCTGGAAAAAATAACTTCTGTATTTTACCTTACTGTTTCGATTTCCAAGAGGGTTCTGCAATTCGAGGAAGATTTGAATTAGGATTTTTCCCCAATATGGGACAATTTCTCATAGAAAATCTCCACAGAGTAGTAGTCAGGATTACATTTTTCCGTTCCCTTGG
>NZ_JANSIB010000012.1:19558-36839 GCF_047461895.1 Synechococcus sp. R55.8
TCATAGAAAATCTCCACAGAGTAGTAGTCAGGATTACATTTTTCCGTTCCCTTGGAGTTTGGGGATCAAGGCTCGTGGATACGCGATCCGGTCGTCGGCTGCGGCGAGGATTGGCCGGGATCCCAGTTCAGGCCCTCCACCCGCAGCTCCAGAGCCCCCGACTGGCGCACCGGATTGTACTGCAGGCTAAAGCCATAGGTGCGGCGGTCGTAGCCCAGGCGATAGACGACATCCACCTGTTGGCCCGACTGCAAATCTACCGTTGTCTCTGCCCCTACCCGCAGCGGGCCGTACAGTTGTTGCAAAAAGCCCAGGACGAGCTGTTCCCGCGTGGTGATGCGGTCAAACAAAAATGGCGAGGCTCCGGCCAAAAAACCGTTGGAGTAGGTCACCCTCAGGTTGGTGTAGTCGAAGGTATCGGCCACAAAAGCCCCAATCACCGCATCAATGCCAATACTGCCGGCAGTATAGCTCTGGGCTCGGCCATTGGAGTAAAAAGACTGGCTGCTGCTCACACCGGTGCTGAGCCAGATCCCTTGCTCGATGGGCAGAGCGGAAAAGCGGGGTGGGGGATCCGCCGCCGTCTTGGGAGGGCTCCAGAGGGGAAAGGAGCGATTCAAGGTTGCCCCCAGTTGCAGGCGGGAGAGCTGAATGCGGTCGGTGGTGTTGGCTAAGGCCAACTCCGGATCCGTGTCGATTTCATCCGGCTGCCCCAAGGCATCGATGTAGTCGACGGCTATGCGGTAGCTGAGATCCAAGCCGGTATTGCCCAGGCGCAGGGTGGGTGAGCGGTAGCTGGCACCGAGGCGGTTTTCCACAATTTGAAACCCCAGGCGACCGCTGAAGAAGCGTTCCCGATAGGCGTAGGTGTAGGCGACTTCTCCGCCATCGCCGGTGGTGATGCGGTGTTCGACCTGGGCTCGCAAGCGCTGAGCAAACTCCTGGAAGACGATCCCCCGCAGCTCGGCAAACAGCGAGGTTTGAGCGTTGGCTTCCGGTTGCCGCCAACGAAAATCGGCCCGCAGCCCGATCCCATCCAAAAGGCCCTGCTCACTGCCCCAAAGACGTTGTGGATACAGTTGCGGGGAGAGCACCAAGCTCACGTTGGGATCCCGCAGCAGCTCGATGTTGGACTGGAGGATCAAGCCGCGCCGCAATTCTTCCCTGTCGAAATCATCGTAGAAGATGCTGACCGGAGGCTGACGGTTCAACGAGTCGAAGCGCAACCGAATGGGCAGAGGCAGAAACAAGACCTGGTCGAAGGCCAGTTGGCCGGCCTCGGCAATCAAAAGGCTGGAGCCATCGGCTTGCAGGGTGGAGGTCACCCGTGGGCTACGAATCTCCAACTCCGGCGGATCCAGCGGGTCGTTGGTCAGCCGCACCTGTTCTCCTTCCCAGGTGGTGGCATCGAAGCGGATGCGAACGGCACGAAAGCGCACCAGCCGCTGCGGAGAGAGGGCGGCTGCCGGGGATCCACTGGCCTGCAACTGGCCAATATCCACCTGCCCGAAGGCCTCTTCCAAAAATCCCCGCTCTTGCTCAAAGTCGTACTCCAGCCGGGATCCCTGAATGCGCTGCCGATCCAGTTGAATAGAGACATTGCCCTCGGCCACAGCCCGCCGCTGTCGCAGTTCAATGCGCAGGCGATCCGCCCGCAACACAGAGCGGCCCAGCCGCATCTCCACATTGCCTTCTGCTTGGAAGACTTCCGCCCGTTGATCGAAGGTTTGCCGGTCAGAACGCAGCCGTAACGTTCGGTCGGCAACGGCGCTGAGGTCAGTCGTATCCATGGGCTGAGCGCCCCCCTTCTTCTGGGACTCCACCTGAGCCGCAGTAGGGCCGGCAACTGCCAACCCCAGCACCCCCAAGCAGAGCCAGAGCAACCGCAACCCTCTCATAATCACCCGGCGCAAAACTTCAACACAGATCCCCTACGGCTTCCCCAGCCCGCTAGCTTGTGGCCAACTGGGAAAGGTTGAGGACTCGGTTGAGCTTGCCGCTGCGGTAGCCCTCCAAATCGAGACTGACATAGAGATAGCCGAAGGATTGCAGGGCCTTGACCAGCGCTTCCAGATTGGTTTTCTGCACAAACTCCACGATCTGATCCGGAGGAAGTTCGATGCGGGCGGTGTCCTTCTCCGAGCGCACCCTGACCTGCCGCCAACCCAAGCTGCGCAAGTAGCGCTCCGCCGCTCCCACCCGACGCAGCTTCTCAGGGGTGATTGCCTCCCCGTAGGGAAAGCGAGAGCTGAGGCAGGGTTGGGCCGGTTTATCCCACCAAGACAGCCCCAGGTGGCGAGACAATTGCCGCACCTCCAGCTTGCTCATCCCCACCTCCGCCAAAGGGGAACGCACGCCGCGCTCCCGAGCTGCCTGTGTCCCCGGTCGGTAATCGGCCAGATCGTCGGCATTGAGACCATCCACCACATGGTTATATCCCTGGGCTCGGGCCAACAGGCGCAAGGTATCGTGCAAGTGACTTTTGCAGAAGTAACACCGGTTAACAGGGTTGGCAGCGTAGCTCGGATCCTCCAGCTCGTGGGTTTCGACGATCTGATGGCGGATCCCGATTTGCCGAGCCTGCTGAATTGCTTCTTCCAAATCTTCGGGCAGCAGCGAAGGAGAAGCAGCGGTGACAGCCAGGGCCCGCTCCCCCAACTGATCCCAGGCCAACTTGGCCACCAAGCTGCTATCAACTCCCCCCGAGTAGGCCACCAAGACCCGCTCCATCTCGGCGAAGATCTGGACAAGCTGCTGGAACTTGTGCTGCAGGACGGGATCCCACTCCAGCAGGAGGTTGGCCGCTATTCCTCCCTCTCCCGGGGGGAGAAGGTCGAGACGAGAGGCGGTTGGGCCTTGGGCTGTGCTCATGAAGACAGAAGATGCCAAGCGTTTGGATAACCAGGCAAGGATGCCATCTCGCTATTGCCGGCAGGAGAAGAGCCGGTTGCTATCAGGGGCAGGGATCCCCCCTCTTTCTATTCTTTCCTAGAGATCCCCGACTTTCCAACGCTTCTCCCCAGCATGGGATGCGGGATCCCTCAAGGAAAAGTAGACAATTGGGCAATCTATCCGTAGTCCGCTCACCCGCTGTCGCGATGGTGCTATGCCTCCGGCACCCTACCGGGAACCGCACCGCTTCGCGATACGCTGAATGAAATGGGTTGCAGTGGCCCCTTATAATTTTTTCTGGGTTCTCTGCCACAATTGACCTCACAGCTTTTTCCGGCGACACTTGCTACAGCCAATGCAGAGATCTCTCTTGGCTATGGGGATCCCACCCATTTTGTAGAACTTCATGAAATCAGAAAAAGCTGTACCCCTCTCCTAGCGCACTATGGCATTGCAACTTGAACCCGCCAGCCCGCCAGAAGTGGCCGTCTATCAGCCCTATTACGCCGTTGCCCGCCGACAGTACCTAGCCCTCGCGGTGGGCCTCTACAAAAAAGCCAGCCTGGAAGGGCAGAGGGCCATCGAGGGGGAAGAGCCTGTCCGCTTCTTGGCCAGTTGGCATACGTCCCCGTTGCCTTCGGATCTGACGGTGGTTCAGGTCATCTTTGCTCAGGATGCAGATCTCACCTATCAGCTCTCCATCGCCAACTACGAGTTTGTGGATTATCTGATTGATGTCGTCTCTTTGGTGCAGCGCGGACAACAGCCGGATTTCTCCACCGCCTTTTACAAGAAACTGATGCGATATGAAGATTGATCTGGGTTGCTCAGCCACCATCACTCTCTACGACACCACACTGCGGGATGGGGCCCAGCGAGAGGGGCTATCGCTGTCGGTGCAAGACAAGTTACAGATTGCCAAGCTGCTGGATCGTCTGGGGATCCCGTTTATTGAAGGGGGCTGGCCGGGAGCCAATCCCAAGGATGTGCAGTTTTTCTGGCAGATGCGGGAAGAGCCCCTAGAGCAAGCCGAGCTGGTGGCTTTTTGTTCTACCCGCAAGCCGGGGCGGCGGGCGGCAGACGATCCCATGCTGCAGGCCATTTTGGCGGCGGGCACCCGCTATATAACCGTCTTCGGCAAGTCTTGGGATCTCCACGTCACCGAGGGCCTGGGCACCACGCTGCAGGAAAACCTGGCCATGATCCGCGACACCATTGCCTATCTGCGATCCCAGGGGCGGCGGGTCATCTACGATGCCGAGCACTGGTTCGACGCCTACCGCCACAACCCCGACTATGCCCTGCAAACCCTAGCGGCAGCGGCGGCGGCGGGGGCGGAGTGGCTGGTTCTCTGCGATACCAATGGCGGATCCCTGCCCCATGAGATCGCCCAGATTACCGCAGCTGTCTTGGCAGAATCCCATCACCTGCAGCACTTGCCCCTAGGGATCCACACCCACAACGACTCCGGCACTGCTGTGGCCAATGCCCTGGCGGCGGTGCAGGCGGGGGCGCGCATGGTGCAGGGCACCATCAACGGCTATGGGGAACGCTGCGGCAATGCCGACCTGTGCAGCGTCATTCCCAACTTGCAACTGAAGCTGGGCTATCGCTGTCTGCCGCAAGAGAAGCTGCAACACCTGACGGAGATCTCCCGCTCCATCAGCGAGGTGGTCAATTTGGCCCCGGATGACCATGCGCCGTTTGTGGGCCTATCGGCCTTTGCCCACAAGGGCGGGATCCACGTCAGCGCCGTTCAGAAAAACCCTCTCACCTACGAGCACATCGCCCCGGAGCAAGTGGGCAACTGTCGCCGCATTGTGGTCTCGGAACAGGCGGGGCTGAGCAACATCCTCCACAAAATGGCCGGATTCGGGATCCGGCTGGAGAAGTCGGATCCGCAGGTGCGCTTGATTTTGGAGCGGCTGAAAACCCTGGAGCTGCAGGGCTACCAGTTTGAGGCGGCTGAGGCCAGCTTTGAGCTGTTGGTGAGGGGGTTGTTGGGTCAGCGCTCGCATCCGTTTGAAGTGCTCAGCTTCAACGTGACGACCACCACCCGCTCCGATTGGAACAGCAAAGACTGGGATCCCAGTGGCGAAGCAACGGATGTGCAATCGTTGGCAGCGGTGAAGATAGCGGTGCAGGGGCAAACTCGAGTGACAGCGGCGGAAGGCAATGGGCCGGTGGCCGCTCTGGATGGGGCGTTGCGCAAGGCGCTGCTGGAGTTCTATCCCCAACTGGAGGCGATTCACCTGTCTGATTACAAGGTGCGCATTTTGGATGGGCGAGCCGGCACCTCGGCCAAAACGCGCGTGCTGGTGGAGTTTAGCGACGGTCACCGCCGTTGGACAACGGTGGGGGTTTCCACCAACATCATCGAGGCCTCCTGTCGGGCTTTGGTGGAGGGCTTTGAGTACAGCCTGCTGCCGCCCAGCTCTCCTTTGCCGGCTGCGGCAGAGCACCGTTCTTCTCCGCTGGCTGCAAAAACGGCCTCCCCTTGAAGAAAAACCTTCAACTGGCTTTACCCTGGCAGCGCCCCTCTACCCCAGCAAGCTAAACCGTAACCACGACAGCTATGCGAATCATCGGCCTGACAGGCGGAGTGGGCACGGGCAAATCCACGGTCGCCCGCATCTTGGAGCAGCACGGGATCCCGGTGGCCGATGCCGATCAAATGGCCCGCCAGGCCTTGGCGGTGGGATCCCCCATTCGCGAGCGGGTACTGGAACGCTATGGGAAGGCCATCCAAACACCCTCCGGGGATCTGGATCGCCGGCGGTTGGGCCAGATCGTGTTTGCAGATGCCGCTGAGCGGGCTTGGCTAGAGGCCCAAATCCACCCTTTCGTTAGAGCTCAACTGCAAGATTTTCTGTCCGCGTTGGCGGAGCAGAGCTCTAAAGTCCATGGGGTGCCGCTTGAGGAAGAGCCTGCCTCCCAAAAGCGTAGCGGGGTAGGATTTTCTTCTGGGCAGGGATCCCAAACCGTTTGTCTGATGATCCCGTTGCTGTTTGAAGCCCACCTGCAGGGGTGGGTGAATGAAATTTGGGTGGTGACTTGCACTCCAGAGCAGCAGCGGCAACGCCTTGCTCGCCGGGATCTTCTTACACCGGCAGAAATCGAAGCTCGCATCGCCAGCCAGTGGCCTTTGGCGGAAAAAGTGCGCCGTGCCGATGTGGTGCTGGACAACTCCGGATCCCTGGCTGAGCTGGAAGCCCAGGTGAAGCAAGCTTTGGCGTCGGCGGGCCAGAGGCCATTTGCCTCACCCCCGCGGGCCGGATACAGTGACGGATAGGGGATCCCCTACGCCCCGGTGGGACGGAGGGTAGCCATGTACGGGTGGGTTGAGGGAGAAACGATGCAGGAAGCAGGCTGCGTTGGCGAGACGGAGTTTGCTCAAGCTCTGGCCGCGCGGGAGCGGGAAATCCAGCTTTTGCGAGAGCGCAATCGCATCTTGCAGGGCCAGATAGACCTTCTGGAGCTGCGCCAAGAAAAGCAACACCGGCAAATTCGCAGCTATGAGGCGGAGATCGAGCAGCTTTACCAAGAGAAGCAGTTGCTGGAGCAGATGATTCAAGAGTTGCCAGAGCTCTACCGGCGCAAGCTGCAAGCCCGCCTGCAGCCCATCCGCCAGCGCATCGCCGCCATCCAGGCAGAGAATCGCCAGCTCAGGAAGGAGGTGTATCAGCTCAGCTACCGCGTGCAGCACATAGATCAGCTCGACTCGCCCGGCTGGATCCAGCTTCCCTCTCTGCGTCGCCGGGATCCCAAGTCCCCTGGCCCGCCGCCGGTCACGTTAGCAGAGGGGAGCACAAAAGCTCTGCCCGCCCAGCCCCACTCTTGATGGGCAAGGAGGGATCCCGCCATCGAGAAGCCAGAATAGGAGAGCCCCGGTGGGATCGCGTCAGCAGAGCAGAGCTCTTGCGCGGTTCCGGTTGGGGCGCTGCTTGCTTGGAGATCCCGGAAATGGCCACCGCTGGCAACTATGAACCCCTGCATTTAAAATACCGCCCGCAGCGCTTTGCCGATGTGGTCGGCCAAGGAGCGGTGGTGCAAACGCTGGCCAATGCCATCCGGCTGGGGCGGGTGGCGCCTGCCTATTTGTTCTGCGGGCCGCGGGGCACGGGAAAAACCTCCAGCGCCCGCATCTTGGCCAAGTCTTTGAATTGTGAACAGGGGCCGACGCCGGATCCCTGCCAGGCGTGCAGCCAATGCCGCGCCATCACTGCGGGAGCCTCCCTGGATGTTCTCGAGATTGACGCGGCCAGCAACACCGGCGTAGACAACATCCGCGAGCTGATCGAGCGGGCCCAGTTTGCCCCGGTGAACAGCCGCTACAAAGTCTATGTCATCGACGAGTGCCACATGCTCAGCAATGCGGCCTTCAACGCCTTGCTGAAAACTCTTGAAGAGCCGCCCCCCCGCGTGGTATTTGTCCTGGCCACCACTGACCCGCAGCGGGTTTTGCCCACCATTGTTTCCCGCTGTCAGCGGTTTGACTTCCGCCGCATCCCCCTCGACGACATGGTGGCCCACCTGGGCAAGATCGCCGCCCAAGAAGGGATCCCTATCACGCCGGAGGCGCTGCAACTGGTGGCCCAACTTTCCCAAGGGGGCCTGAGGGACGCCGAACGCCTGCTGGACCAGCTCAGCCTCTTGGAAGGATCCATCACCCCGGAGGCGGTTTGGGACTTGGTGGGCGGGATCCCGGAACAGCAGCTTTTGGCTCTGATGGATGCGCTGCTGGCTCAGGATGTGCAGGCGGTGCTCAGCCAAACTCGGCAATTGTTGGAGCGGGGCAAAGAGCCCTTAGCCCTGTTGCAGAACTTGGTGGCCCTTTACCGGGATCTGCTGCTGGTCAAGACAGCCCCCCAGCAACGGGAGTTGGTGGCTGTAACGGACTCCACCTGGGCAGCCCTGCAGCAACGGGCCCCTCGCTACTCGGTGGAGATACTGCTGGCAGCCCAGAGCCATCTGCGCCAGTGTGAGCCGCAAATTCGTCAAAGCGGACAGCCCCAACTGTGGTTGGAAATTGCCCTAGTGGATCTGCTGGGCCAGCTGCGCCCAAGCATGGTGGCTGAGGATTCAGCGGAACGGAGTCCTTTCCCAGCCCTTGACCTATCTCCTGCACCCCAGAGAACTCCCCCGGACGGGACAGCCCCTCCGGCCCCTGCTGCGACCATCAGCCCATCAAGCCCATCAACTGTTGGTGAGATAGATGAATTAACTGTTGGGCCTTCAGCCTCCCCTGCTGTTGCGTCGAGCCAGAAGGCAGATCGCGCTACTCGGACGGAGTCCTCGGAGCAGCCCAGAGAACCGGCAAGGGACGCCGCCACAGTCAAGCTGCTGCGCCCCCACTGGGACGAGTTCCTCAAGCGCCTCTCTCCCCTCACCAAGGCTCTGATGGGATCCGGCCACCTGCACCAAGAGACTCCTGAAGCAATTACCCTCGCCTTTCCCAGCAAGGGTCTGGTGGAAAAAGTGCGCAGCAAAGAAGCCGAACTGCGGTCGGTGCTCCACAACCTGCTGCAGCGCCCTGTGCAGCTCAACTTGATTGTGCAGCGCTCCAGCGGGCCGCATGTTTCCATTCGCGTCAGCGGTGCGGAGTCCTCGGCACTGCTCAGCCGAGAAACAGACCTGCCCCCCGCCCCCCCAGATCCTGTCACCACGCCGGGGTTGCAGAGCGATAGCACCAACAGTCGTGCTTCCTCAAGGGAGCCCAGAGCAGAACCGCAGAGCCACGGCCTTGCCCGGCGACAGCAACATTCCCCTTCTGACTCCAACCCACCTTCGCCAGAGCCTGAGCGGGACAATCCTATGGGTGGCCCCAAGGTGGCCGGCTTGGCAACCCAAGGACTTTCTCCCGCCAGTGCGAACAAAGTGCTCCGCACCGCTGTCGCGACCGATTCTCCAAGTCGTGCAGAGCGCCGCGACACCCTGCACGGTGGGCAGTCCTTCGAGCTAACCCAGGAGCTGGCGGAGATTGCCGGCCGTTTTGCCGACCACTTCAACGGCAGCTTGGTGGATTTGGAAGGGGTGTTGGGGTCTGACGTGACGGGATCCACGGAAGAGCTCTCCTCAATAGAGGCTATAGAAGCCGAGGGATCCCCTGACCTGCTCTCCGGTGAGACCTACGGCTCGCCAACAGGAGCAGAGCCGTCCGCGTCAGCGGGGCGGAGTCCTCATCCCGTAGACTTTCCCAATCCAGTAAGGAATCCGTCCTACCGGCGTGAGCAGTCTTCTCAGCTTGCCGTTCGCCTCAGCGGGACGGAGTCCTTGGAGGAGGAGGTGCCTTTTTAAGCGCTATCTAGCGCTATCTTAAGTTTGATAAAGCCAGCCTCATCTTGCCGACGATGACCTTCCCCATCTCCCCCCTAATTCGCTGCGCTGTGCAGGCTCTGTACTGGGGACTGGTTCTGCCCCTACCCATCCTGCTGGCTCGGCAACAGGCAACACCTCTTGAGCTGGGATCCCTTTGGATTGCTCTGCTGCTGGGATGGGGGGTAGTCCTGGGATCCCTGAGCCAGCAGATTCAGTTGGACGAAGAGGGCATGCAGGCCACCTACCCCAGTTGGGTGCCGCCTTTTGTGCGGCAGGAGTGGCAGATCCGGTGGGCCGATATCGAGCGCATTGAGCCCCGCTCCACCAGCCAGGGTGGTATGGTGTATTACTTGGTCAGCCGAGGGGGGGATCGCGTACTTTTGCCGATGCGGGTGACCAGGTTCAAGCAGCTGTTGGCTGAGATTCGACGGCACGCTCAACTGGAGATTGGCGGGCTGCGCCCCTACGTTCAGCCTTGGATGTACGGGCTCCTAGGATGTTTTGCTCTGCTTCTGTTGCTCTGGGATGGGATGGTCGCCATCTGGGTCTGGGCAAGTCCGGTGGGAACCTAGCGCAACCACAGACGGTTCCGGGTCTAGCCATCCCGACAGGGATCCCAGCTCCAGCGGGCGGTTGCAGTCCAGATCCCCCCCACGCCCTTCTGCGCAAGCGTTGCGGAGCAGCAGGATGGAAATTTGGAGCAGGTTGGAAATGAGCTCCTCCGCTGGGCGACCCCTGGTGGCGGTGGGGGTATCCTGAGAGCAGTGGAACTTAGCCCCCTCTTGCCAGCTCTTCCCCTTCGCGACAGCGGTGCGGAGCACTTTGTCTGGGATCCCTGCTGCCCCTTCTCTGGAGAGGTTGAGTCTTGAGCAGGTCAACCTCTCCGCCTCTTCGCTGGCCTTGCTGGACCATTGCCCCCGCCTGTTTCGCTATGTGTACCTGGAGCGGTTGATCTGGCCCGCTGCCAGTGTTTTTGAGCACGAGCTGGAGCAGAGGCGCGGACGGCAGTTTCACCGTTTGGTGGAGTGGCACAGCCGCGGGCGGCAGGTGGAGCCGCGTTTGTCTGCCCTGGATGAAGTGGTGCAGCAGGGGTGGCAGGTGTTTTTGGCCAGTCCCCATGCCCATCCCCAGGGACGGGTGTTGGCGGAGTTGCCCCTGTGGCAACGGATTGAGGGCTTTAAGTTGATAGCCCGTTTGGATCGGCTGGTGATTATCCCCGGATCCCTGCACATCCTGGACTGGAAAACTGAGCGTCAACGTCCTCGCGATGAACAGTTGGCCCAAGACTGGCAGGTGCGCCTTTACCCTCTGCTGCTCTGCGAGGTGGCCCAGCAGCTGCCCCTGGAAGGCCCTTTTGAGCCGGAGCAGGTGCAACTGACCTTTTGGTATGTGCAACATCCGCAGCAGCCCTTCCACCGGTATTACAGCGCCGCCGCCTATGAGCAAGACCTGGCCCACCTAAGAGCCACTCTGAACCACCTGCGGCAACTGGAGGCGCAAGACTTTCCCATGACCCCCCATACTGAGCGCTGCAACAGTTGTCTGTTTCGCTCCCGCTGCCATGGGCTGCTACCGGAAGGGATCCCCTCTCAAGACCTCACGGATTGGGTCTGGCCAATGCAGGAGCCCGCGACACCTGCGGATCCCATCGCCGATACTTATTGGGAGCAGTAATGGGAGCAGTAAGGACTCCGCCCCGCTGACGCGATTAGATCCGATTAGATCAGGGTAGGGCGGGGCAGGAGCTGTTTTGGCAGCAACCCATGCACACCTTTCATGGGGCTGTTCACCACCTGCGTGATGTGGAAGTGGACAGCAATGCTGCAAAGCACATAGGCTTCCTCTCGCCCAATGCCGACAAACCGATGCAGAAAATCGATCATCCGCCTTAGGGCAATCTCAAAGGCCGCATCCAGATCCTCGGCAAAGCCCATGGTAATGAAATCGGTCGGGGTTTCCGCCAGCGGTGCCTCGAGCGGCAGATCTTTGCGCAGGATCAACTGCAAAGTGCCATTCATGGAAGTTTCAATGGCCGTTACATCAACTTCTCCGTCCCCTTGAGCGGAGTGGCCATCCCCCACCGAAAAAAGGGCACCGGGCACAAAGACCGGCAAAAAAACTCGGGATCCCGCCTGCAATTGGCGGTTGTCGATGTTGCCACCATAGTTGCCGGGGGGGATAGAGCTGCGGCTGGTTTCCTCGGTCGCCACCCCCAAGATGCCAAAGAAGGGGCGAATGGGGACGCGGATGCCGCTGCCGGCAGGAAATTCCGCTACCCCCTGGTCTATATCTAGGTCGATGAAGCGCAGTCGCGGCTGATCAAATTCTCCGGGCAAAGCCCCCCATCCGGGACGGATGGCATTGAAACCGATGGGCAAGCGGGGGGTGATCGCTTGCAAGCGCACTTCCAGCACATCTCCAGGTTCAGCTCCCTCAACGTAGATCGGCCCGGTCAACAGATGGGGGCCCGGCCCCACTCGGCGCTCGGCAGGCAAGGTTTGGCAAATTTCGAGGAATTCGGGCGTGAAGAAACGGTCCGGCGCTTTGCCGTAGTGGGCGAACCCCGAGTAGGTTTCCACCTGCACCACATCGCCCGATTGCACATACAAGGCCGGGGGCAGTTGGGAAGAAAAGCCGCCCAAGTGGACGGTATGGGGAGTGGCTTTGAGGGTGTGAACGGGCACGGCCAGGGATCCCTTGCAAAAGACCCATTCAATCAAAGAAAAATCCCCTCCAATCCTGAATTAGACTGTTCCTCAAGCCGGTATCTCTGGCTACTGTTTGCCCAGGGGTGGCGTGGCGACAATGTTTCCCACATTTGCTATCTTGAAAGGCTGTGGGCAGGGATCCCCGGTTGCAGGGCTTGGCCTGGAACTTGTGCCCCGGGTGTGGAGGACAACTGCAATCTTCCCGGAGACCTGCATACTGGGTTCGATAGGTTTGTCAGCGCTGTCAACTGTGATCGCGGGTGTCATCTCCAGTATTTCTACCCTCCGGGATCCCGACTGGGATGTGGAAGTAACCGGCCTCCACAAGCGTTTTGGCGATTTTGTGGCTCTCAATGGCATTGAGCTGAACATCCGGCGGGGGGAGTTTTTCGGCCTGCTGGGCCCTTCCGGCTGCGGCAAGACCACCCTGCTGCGCATCCTGGCCGGCCTGGAGATGGCCGATGCTGGGGAAGTGGTGATTCGAGGTCGCCCGGTAGGCCACCTGCCCGCCCACAAGCGCAATGTCAACACCGTGTTCCAGAGCTATGCCCTTTTCCCTTTTATGACGGTGGAGGACAACATCGCCTTCGGCCTGCGCATGCGGGGTGTGCGGGGGGAAGCTCTGCGCAAGCGGGTAGCGGCTGCTATGGAATTGGTGGAGATTGCAGCTCTGGCCAAGCGGAAGCCCCATGAGCTGTCGGGGGGACAGCAGCAGCGGGTGGCCTTGGCTCGGGCTTTGGTGAACGAGCCGGAAGTGCTCTTGTTGGATGAGCCGCTGTCGGCGTTGGATGCCAAGTTGCGCAAGCAGCTTCAGGTGCAGTTGTGCGAGTTGCAGCGCCGCCTGGGCATGACCTTTATTTTCGTTACCCACGACCAAGAAGAGGCTTTGGTGACCAGCGACCGGGTGGCGGTGATGCGGGCGGGGCGCATTGAGCAAGTGGGCCTTATCGATGAGGTGTACGAGCGCCCGGCGACGGCCTTCGTAGCCGACTTTTTAGGGGCCAGCAACCTGATCGAGGGGATCGCCTGTGGGACGGACTGTGTGGATACGCCCTTGGGAAAGCTGAAGGTCTTGGGGATCCCGGCCAGCTCGGAACCGGTGCAATTGGCTATTCGCCCGGAAAAGATCCAGCTCTCTCGCAGCGGCTGGGATCTGCTGCCCAACCAGGTGCCGGTGCGGGTGGAAAACCTCATCTACACCGGGGCTGAGAACCAATACCTGTTGCGGACAAACCAAGGTCAGCAGCTCAAGGCCACGGCCCTCAACACCGATATTGAGGATGCAGGGTTTGAGATCGGCGCAGCGCTGGTGGCCCACCTACCCCCGAAAAGCCTAATCCGTTTGCGACCGGATCCCCGTCAGGAGGAGACTGGATGTTGAAGCTGCCATCTCCTGTGGGCAAGTGGATCCCTGGCCAAGCCCAGGTGCGATTTGGGGAGCTGCTCACCCCTTGGCAGGAGTTGGGGCGCAGCCTAATTTTTGCTGGGCCAGGGGTGCTGTGGGTGATGTTTTTTCTGGTGCTGCCGGGGCTGTTGCTGTTGGTGTGCAGCTTTCTCAGCCGCGGGGAGTTTGGCCAGATTCAACTGCCCCTGACCCTGGAGAACTATCTGCGCATTCTCGGCTTTGGCCCCTTGGGATGGACGCCCATCTACTGGCAGATCTTGGGCCGCAGCCTGCTGGTGGCGGGGGTGACCACCTTTTTTTGCGTGCTGCTGGCCTACCCATTGGCTTTCTTCATTGCCGCCCACCCACCCCGACAACGGGATCTGTTGCTCACCTTGGTGGTGGTGCCCTTTTGGACGAACCTGGTGATCCGCACCTATGCCTGGATGGTGGTGCTGGCCCCGGAAGGGTGGCCGGCTCGCTTGGCGGCCTGGCTGGGCTGGATCCCACCGCAAACGGCTCTGTATCCCAGTTGGCTGGCGGTTTATCTGGGCATGGTCTACACGTTTTTGCCCTACATGGTCTTGCCCCTGTACACGGCGGTGGAGCGCATCGATTGGCGGCTGGCGGAAGCGGCACGGGATCTCTATGCCAAGGGTTGGCAGGTCTTTTGGTGGGTGCTTCTGCCCCAGACCTTGCCTGGACTGGCGGCGGGCCTCATTCTGGTGGGGATCCCGGCTTTCGGCATGTTCGTAGTGCCGGATCTGTTGGGGGGCAGCAAAACGCTGTTGATCGGGAATGTGATTCAGTTGCAGTTTGGCTCCAGCCTGGACTATCCCTTCGGGGCGGCCCTCAGCTTTTTGGTCACCGGCCTCACCCTGGGGTTGATCTACGCCTACAGCCGCTACGCTGGCACCCGCAGCCTAGAAAATCTGGTTTGAGGAGCTGCTGTGGGCTTTAAGCAGAGCCGCCAATTGCTTGCGCATCAGGATCCCGGGCTTATCGGTGAGCATGTGCTGTTCGGTGCTGAGGGTGAGAGGAACGTCGGGATCCGTGGTCTCCAAAATGGCTTTATCTTCCAAAGTTACAGCCCGGTCGAAGCGGATAACCTCGGCGGCTGGGGTATCGGCTTCGGTGTCGTTGCGCAAACAAAACTGCACCACTTGGGAGGCTCGGTCGTTGATGGGGGTGGGGATGTTGACGATGACATGGCTGCGGCCATTGGGGTAGCGGATGTGAAGGTGGTTGGTGAAGGGCAAATGCCAGGTTGAAGTGGTGGTGCGCTCGGTTTTGGCGGCAGCAATGCCCAGGTTTTTTTGTTGCAGCTCTGGGTTGGCTACACCGAGCACTGTGCGGGTGCGGATCCCGTAGTCCAGCTCCTCGACCTCGAAGTGGCTGGGTACCAAGTCTTCCATACTGCCAAAGGTGTTCTGGTGTACAAAGCTGATGTGGGCGGCATCGAACTCGTTCTCGCAGATGCGCAAGCTGGCACATTCCCAGCGTTCGTAGAACTCGTGGATGAGCCGGTAACTGGGATCCTCGGCTTCTGGGATGACCGGGATCCCCCGTAGAGGCTGGGGATGCAAGCACACCCAAGCATAGCCATAGCGGGCCTGGCAGAGATAGGCGGGAATGCGGTAGCTCTCTGGGATGCGGGCCTGATCCGGCAGTTGCGGCACCTTGACACAGGCTCCCGTGCCATCAAACTCCCACCCATGGTAGGGGCAGCGAAGGTGGCCGTTGCCAACGATCCCCTTGGACAATTGAGCCGATCGATGACAGCAGCGGTCTGCGGCTGCCTGGGGCTGTCCGGCCTCGTCCAGCCAAAGGACGATCTTTTCCCCCAGCAGCTCGAAAGGTTGCGGGGATCCCTGCTCCAATCGGCTGAGGGGCATCACCGGGTACCAAAAGCGCCGAAAGACAGGATGCTGGGTCACCAACATGGCAAAACCATCTGTGTCGTGTGGCCGGATTCTGTATAGCAAATTCGTGAATTCGGTTCCGTAGCCCGCGCCACAATCTCTATTTGGGGATCTTGCAGATCTGGGCAAACTCATTCCCAGGGGAGCTCAACTCATGGGGAAACCCTAGAACCTCTGGTACGGTAAAGATACTGATCTTGCGTTTGAGTTTCCAGAGGGATCCCTTGACCTCAACTTTGCCTTCTCAGACCCTCTTGCAGGCTCTGTACACCCCTTCCCCTGCTTGGGATGCCATCGTCATCGGTGCTGGGATCGGGGGATTGGTCGCGGCCAGCCAGTTGGCTGCCAAAGGATACCGTGTGCTGGTGCTGGAAAAATACCTCATTCCAGGGGGCAGCGCCGGCTATTTTGAGCGTCCGGATCCCTTAGGCAACGGGATCTACCGCTTCGACGTGGGCGCTTCCATGATCTTTGGATTGGGCACCCAGGGTACCACCAACTTGCTGACCCGCGCCTTGGCAGCCGTGGGCCAATCCCTGGAGTCCATCCCCGATCCGGTGCAGATTGCCTACCACCTGCCCAAGGGGCTGAATCCCCGAGTACACCGGGATTACGAGCAGTTTTTGCAGGAGCTATCCGGCTACTTTCCCCGGGAAGCCGCCGGCATTCGCCGGTTCTACGACAGCCTGTGGCCCATCTTCAACAGCCTCAACGCCATGGAGCTGCTCTCGCTGGAGGAGTGGGGCTATCTATTTCGTTCTTTTGTGAGCAATCCCCTCGGCTGCCTGACCTTGGCGCGCTATTTGCCGGTGAATGTGGGCCAGGTAGCGCGGCGCTGTCTGCGGGATCCGGATTTGCTGCGCTTTGTGGACATGGAGTGCTACTGCTGGTCGGTGGTGCCGGCGGATCGCACGCCCATCATCAACGCCGGGATGGTGTTTTGTGACCGACACTACGGCGGTGTCAACTATCCCAAAGGGGGGGTGGGGCAGATCGCCCAAAAGCTGGCCCAGGGGCTAGAGGCCCATGGCGGGCAGATCCGCTACAAAGCACCCGTGCGGCGGATCCTAGAAGAAAGAGGTCGGGCAGTGGGCGTAGAACTGGCCAGCGGGGAAAAGCTCTTTGCCCGCACAATCATCTCCAATGCCACCCGCTGGGACACCTTTGAGCGCCTATGGCCGGGATCCCTGCCCAGGGCGGAGCGGCAGTGGCAAAAACGCTACCAGCAATCCCCTAGCTTTTTAAGCTTGCACCTGGGGGTGCGGGCCGAGGCCCTGGCCGGCGAATGCCATTGTCACCACATTCTCCTGGAAGATTGGGATCAGATGGAGGCTGAGCAGGGCACCCTTTTCGTCTCCGTCCCCACCCTGTTGGATCCCGACCTGGCTCCCCCGGGCCGCCACATTGTTCATGCCTTTACCCCCAGTTGGATGTCCACCTGGCAAGGGTTGAACCCAAGCCAGTACCAGATCCAAAAACAGCAAGCCGCCGACCGGCTTATCCGCCGCCTGGAGGCCCTTTGGCCCCAACTGGGATCCCACATTGAACTGAAGGAGATAGGCACCCCCCGCACCCACCGCCGCTTTTTGAGCCGCAGCAACGGCACCTATGGGCCTATCCCCAGCCGGGATCCCTGGGGCTTGCTGGGCATGCCCTTCAATCGCACCGCCATCCCCAACTTGTACTGCGTGGGGGATAGCACCTTCCCCGGCCAAGGGCTCAATGCCGTTGCCTTCTCCGGCTTTGCCTGCGCCCACCGGGTGGCAGCGGATTTGGTTTAGGTTGCCCTTATCCTTGCTACTCCCTTCTCCCTCTGGGAGAGGGGCAGGGGATGAGGGTTGAGCGGCGCAGAGGGTTTGGGAGGCAGTTGATGGTCAATTCAAACAACAATGAGACGCTAGCCAGTAAGATAGCGTCCGTTCCCGAAAGCAGGCTGTAGGCCTTTGAATCAGGACATTGTCCAGAATCAACACAGATGTCCTCTTCAAACTCGGTATTCAGTATCTGATACATTTACGCTGAACACTGCTGAACATCACTGTTCAACTATGCAGCGA
>NZ_JANSIB010000013.1:0-35603 GCF_047461895.1 Synechococcus sp. R55.8
GAGTGGATGGAGTTTTCCTAGCCGCCTGGATGGCTAACTTGGGAATAGGCTGGAGACCAGTCCGCCGGCCACCCTCTACAACCCGTGCAGATTTGTCTTTGGCGTAGAAAAGATTCCACCTAGCCTGCCAGCCTCACTTTGTGGATGCTGTAGGAAATTTTCTTCCCTATGCATCATCTACTCAATCTTCCAAGGGATCCAACTTGGGATCCAGACTCTTGGCCGTTAGACGCAGAGCCTCCGCCTGATCCATCACCCGTGGAGCTTGCACTGCCGTTTCAAGGCCCTGGCGATAGCTCTCCCACAGGGGCATTTCTGGGTAGGTCTGCTGCAACTCGCTGATCTGATCCAGAAGGGCCTCCAGCCAGCCGGCCGTGCTCCAGGTGAGCAAAAACTGGAAGGGGTTCCAGAGGTTGAGCTGCCGCCCCAATTCATTTAGGCTCTCGTTGCGAATGGGCGGATCGAAGATGTCCGCCACCGTCATCAACTGGCGGGCCAGCAGGGGTCTGAGGAGTTTCTCGGCAGCTTCCACCACAGCAGGGATGGCAGCCTGGATCTGGTTGGGTCTGGGAATGTTCCGCGCCTGGGGCAAGGCTTGCAGCACCAACTCCAGTCGCCGCTCTGCCTCTGCCGATTCCAAAGCCGATTCCAGGGTGGTGCCCACACTGAGAAACACTTCTCCCGTCAGTAGCCGCACTGCATCGATGACCAGGTGATACAAGGGGGGGATCACGAGCTTAATCCACTCACTCTGGAAAAACTCCCGCAGCCGCCGTGCCGCATAGTCCCCCACTTGGGTGGTCTGGATCCCCACTTGAGTGAGATTGAGATACCAGTCGGGAGGAGATCCCTTGGGATCCAGCCAACGGCGCAGCGTTTGCCATTCTTCTTCTGTGAGGGCAGTTCGTCCCTGTTTTAAGCCAGTTCGCCGCAGCTTGCCCTCGGCATTCAAGAGCTTGCGCAGCTCCGGTGTGCCCAGCAAGGACAAGGCACCTGCCGAACCCACACTGCCGATCTCGATGGCGATCAAGGCGGCCAACAAGGCGGCTGAGGCCTTTACTTGAATCTGGCCGCTTTTGTCCATCACCAAAGGCAGGCGGCTGTTGCCATAGGCACGGGCACTCATCGCCTCCAGAGCAGAGCGTTGGTCAGAGGTCAGCGTCCGAGCCCAAGAAGGGATCCCGTGGCTTTCCGCCTCTGGATAGGCCGCTTCCTGCAAGCCGTGATACAGCAAGCTGGCCACCCAGGCGCGATCCGCAGCCTGCCGCAAAGAGCCAATGACCACTTCCCATTGGCAGGGGTTAAGCAGGGGCAAGAGCGCTTGCAGCTCTCGGTGGATGGGCTCTGGGGATCCCGCCGTTCTCGACTGTTCCAGAGCGCTTTGCAGCCGATCCCGCGCCTCTCGGCACAGCCCGCCCCACTCCAGTTGCAGGCGAGCCAGGGTCTGTTGCACCGTCTCTTCGGAGCGACGGGGTAGATCCTGCCAGCCCGCTTCCAGCTGCCGCCACAGCTCCTCCCAGTTCAGGCCCTCAGCAGCGCCATTGACGGCATCTGAGGCAACCTTTGAGCTGGGCGAGGCGTTTTGGGGCTCGGAATGGAAAGGGGGATTCAGGGGTTCAGACATGGACAGAATCCGCTTCAAGGGGATCACGGGCATTATAGCTAGGGGTAAAACGCCAGCCGAGGCAAACCCAACGTTTCCGGCCATCCCATCATCAGGTTGAGACACTGCACTGCCTGCCCGGCTTGCCCTTTCATCAGGTTATCGATCACCGACAGGACGATAACGCGGTTGGTGCGGCTGTCCACCTCCACCCCGATCATGCAGGTGTTGGTGCCGGAGACCCATTTGGTTTGCGGGTAGACCCCCCGCGGCAGCACCTTCACCCAGGGAGATTGGCGATAGAAAGCGTTGTAAATGGTGAGCAAATCTTCCCCCACAAAGCCGGGATCCCGCAGGGTGGCATACAACGTGACGTGGATCCCCCGCACCATGGGCACCAGATGGGGCGTAAATTGCACGGTGATGGGGGTGTGGGTCAGGTCGGTGCAGGCTTGCTCGATCTCGGGCGTATGGCGGTGCTGGGCCACTCCATAGGCTGCCAGAGAGCCGTCCACTTCGGCAAACAGGGATCCCACCTTGGGGGTACGACCTGCCCCCGAAACGCCGGATTTGGCATCGAAAATGAGGCTGTCCAGCTCCACCAACCCCTGCCGCAGCAGAGGGGCAACCGCCAACAACGAGGCAGTGGGATAGCAGCCGGGACAGCCTACCAGTTGGGCTTGGGCAATCGCCTCGCGGTAAAGTTCCGGCAACCCATAGACCGCCTGCTCATTGGCCTGGCGATAGGCAGGGCTGGGCCAGTTGGGATCCGTCTGACCCATGCGGTACCAAGATTGGTAGGTGGCCAGGTTGCGAAAGCGGTAATCTGCCGACAAATCCAAGACTTTGCACCCTTTGGCCAGCAAAGGCGGAGCCAGCTCAGCAGCCAGCCCATTGGGGAGAGACAAAAACACCACATCGCTGTTGGCGGCAATGCGATCCACCTCTACCGGCTGAACGGTCAGATCCACGGCCTGGGCCAACTGGGGATAGAGATCCCCGTAGCGCTTGCCGGCGCTGTCTTGCCCAGCCAGGTAGGTGATCTGCACGCCGGGATGCTCGCTCAGCAGCCGCACCAACTGCACCCCTCCGTAGCCGGAAGCGCCGACAATGCCAATGCGGACAGGCTCTGTGGGGTGGGGTGGGCGGGGCGCCATGTTGGCCATGGGGGGTTGCCTGTGCAAGAGGGTTACATGAGGGTCTGCCCTAAGTTCTATCGCATTTTCTTACCCCATTTGACGCTGCATCTTGTCCATTCGCGTTTTCATTCGCGTTAGCGTTGCGTGGCCATCCAGGGGGATTTGTTATGCTGGGTTCACCTGAGCCGCTCGGGCCTTGGCAGCGGCTTCCGTAATATCTGTCTATGTTCTGTGTAGCTTTCTAATCTGCGGTCTATGCACTATGAGCGATTGATCAACATGGTCTTGCGGGCCTATGGCCAAAGCAGCCGCCACGGTCTGGATCAAGAAACGCTGACCCTCTACTCAGAAGGCCCCTACACCCTCTACAAGCTCACTTCCCATTTCGATCGCCGCTCCATTTTTGTGTTGGCCCAGAATCAGCGGGATATGTTTGTTTCTGGCGATGCGTTTAACAACAAGCTGATCCCAGGGGAATGGCAGGCGTGGCTGCACCAGAAAGCGCTGGGCATCGCTCCCGACACGGCACAAGCAGGTTAGCCGAAGACCATATCTGGCGTGGAAGGATCCCCAAGCCTACGCCCGGCCTGTTGAGATCCAGCCCATGCTGACAATGGCCGCCTACTTCCAGCTCAGAGGGTGGTGGGATCCACAGGTCGCTCCACCTGTCCAGAATCTACCTGCCGTTGGCCAAAACCCCTGGCTGAACCTGTCGGGGCACCACTGAGAGACGATCCAGCTGGGCACAATAGGCCAGATCCTTATCGTTTTCCGGCCCCAGACCCAACAACCGTTGCCCGTGGCTAGAGCGCCTCAACAAACCCAGCAGATCGTCCTGCCAAGTTTGGTAGAGGGCCAAGGCCGCCAAGGTCTCGTCGTTGCCCAACTGGTTCAAAGAGCAGCCCAGGCGATGCAAGATGGCTCCGGCACAGGCAGTATCTTCCAGCGAAAAGGCCCCTTCCCACCCGGATCCCACCAGCCACACCTCGGCAAAGGAGCCCCGTCTGAGAAAATCCACCACGGCTCCCAAGTTCACCAGGGCTGCTGTAATCACCACTGGGATCCCTTCCAGGCGCTGTAGGCTGCGCGTGCCGTTGGTGGTACTCAGGAAGATGCGCTTGTCCCGCACGCGGTCGGGAGTGTAGTCGAGGGGGGAGTTGCCCAGATCAAACCCCGCCACCGCTTTGCCCCCCCGTTCCCCGGCCAAAAGCCGCTGGGAAGCCGGCCAGTTTTGGCTTGCCTCTTGGAGCTGCTGCAGGTGGGCAAACACCTGTACCGCTTCTGCTCCTGCTGCCAGCGCTGTGGCAATGGTGGTGGTGGCCCGCAGCACATCAATGGCCACCGCACACTCCGGGATCCCAGATGAAGGCACCTGTTCGGGCGTATAGAAGTGGAAAAAACGCATGGGGGAAGAGGTAACGTCAGAACTCACGCCGGGCGAACACCAACACTGCCAGAATCAGCAGCAAAAGGGTGTAAACCAAGCCGTACAGTGCATCTCCGAGAAGTTCTGCTGGGGGCGGAACTTGGCCGTAAACCGCAGCATCTCTCAAATTGAGGCGCTCCAAATCCGGCAGGATCAAATAAATCACCTCAAACAGTTTGCCAAATCCGGCATCTTTCACCAGCTTGCTCAGTTGCAGCAGGGCGCGGCTGGCATGGCCCATCAGGAACAGGGCAATGGTGTAGAGGGTGGCCAGAATCGAGGAAGTGAAAACCCCGAACAGCAGGGCTGCGGCAACAATCAGCACCAGCTCTAAGAAAGTGAAGACTGTTGCCCAGAGAATGGCCAAAAGGGGGATCGGGGCCTGCACCAGCAGCAAGCTCAGCAGAAACACAACCGTCATCAGCAGCACCAGCACCGACAGCAGCGCCGATAGGCCCAGATGCTTGCCGACAATGAACTCTGCCCGGCTCATGGGTTTGGCGATCAGCACATACACCGTGCGTTTTTCAATCTCCTTATTCACCAGCCCTGTGCCCACGAAAATGGCCACGATCAGGCCGAAGAAGTGAATGGCCGCCAACCCCAGGTCGGCAATGATTTTGTTGTGGGCCTGGTTGGCCACCTGCGGGATCAAAACAGTGGCTCCCAGCATGGCCACCGCAAATACCATCACCAGGTAGAGAATCCGATCCCGAATCGTTTCCCGGAAAACGTTGTGGGCAATGGCCACCACGCGCGACGCATCCATGACTGAACCCAAAGCTGTGATGATCCGACTGATACACTGGTAACAGATCCAGCCTTTATTCTATGCAGTTCCAGGCCCATATTCAGATTCACCTACGCCCCTCTGTTCTCGATCCCGCCGGGGCTGCGGTTCAGTCCAGCTTGCATCAGCTGGGGCATACCCAGGTACAGCAGGTGCGCATTGGCAAGCATATCCAACTGCAGCTAGAGGCCCCCGACGCCGAGACCGCCCACCGCCAGGTGGATGAGCTGTGCCATCAACTGCTGGCCAACCCGGTGATTGAGACTTATCAAATCCAAGTGGCTGCCATCGGTGGTTAATTTGATGGGTTCACGCGATTTGGGGTTGATCTGATGGCCATTCCAAAAATACCCCCAACCCCTCTTCCATCCCTCTAATCTGACCATCTTCTTTCCTCTCACTTAAGGGATCCCAATGGCTGGCGTGAGGTTTGGCGTTGTTGTTTTTCCGGGTTCCAACTGCGACCGAGATGTAGCCTGGGTAACCCGCGGCCTCTTGGGCTGCCCAACGCGGCTGATCTGGCACCGAGAGACGGATTTGTCGGGGCTGGATGTGGTGGTGCTGCCGGGGGGCTTCAGCTATGGGGATTATTTGCGGTGCGGGGCTATTGCTCGCTTTGCCCCGGTGATGGGATCCCTGAAGGAGCACGCGGCGCGAGGGGGCTATGTGCTGGGCATCTGCAATGGCTTTCAGATCTTAACAGAGGCGGGCCTGCTGCCGGGGGCGCTGGTGCGCAATGCCAACCTGCACTTTATCTGCGACCGAGTGGGGATCCGTGTAGAACGGCAGGATCTCCCCTGGACAAGCGCGTATCCCCAGGGATCCACCCTAGCCCTGCCCATCGCCCATGGGGAAGGCCGCTATACCTGCGACCCGGATACCCTCAAGCAATTGCAGGATCAAGGGCAGGTCGTCCTTCGCTATGCTCCGGTTGCGCCCAACGGCTCTGTGGATAATATTGCCGGCATTTGCGATCCCAGCGGTCGGATTCTGGGTTTAATGCCCCACCCTGAGCGGGCAGCAGATCCCGATTTGCCAGGGCAAGATGGGATCCCCTTTTGGCAGTCGATTTTGCACAGCTTCGCCGCCTAATTCTTCTTCTCCATTCTTCTCCGGGACAGCTCACTCCTGCCTCGGCCCTTGAGACAACACCTGGCGAACTTGATTCACCATCTCCTCGTGATCCACCACTGGCTTGGCGATATAACCATCCGCCCCGCTCTGGGCCAAGAATGCCTCGCGGTCGCCCCGCATCGCATGGGCCGTCACCAAAATAATGGGGATGGAGCGGCTTTTTGGATCCGCCTTCAACAGTTGGGCAATGCGGATCCCGTCCACCGCCTCGCCGCGAAAGGTGCTCTGGGACAGGGAAACATCCAGCAAAATGACATCTACCTCACGGGCCTGGGCCAGCTGCAGGATCTGCTCCACATCCTGGCTGTGAAAGACCTCAAACCCACCCCGCCGTCGCAACACCTTTTCAAAAACACGGGCGTTGATTGGATCATCTTCCACCAGCAGCACTGTTGCCATCGTTAACCCAGTCTTGAATCTGAACCCAGGCTAAGCTGTCCCGGCGATCTCAAAAGCCATCCTAAGGCATCCTTAGCGAGTTCAATTTGAGCAGTAGGACAAGCGTTCTCCTACAGAGTACTGAAGAGTACCGAAAAGGGTCTCAGTAGCTCTGAGAACTCCCCCCTCCTCTCCCAAAAGGAAGGATCCTCAGGTTGCCGCTACTTGACTATTTATTTTGGAATCTTATTTTGGAATCACTCCATTCCGAGTTGCCGCTACCCAACCGCAAATAGGAAAGCCGGAGAGAGCTCCGGCCCCATCCAGAACTAAGCCTAAACCACAAATCTCAAAAGAGACTGACCTTCCCTCTGCCTTGCTTGAGCCCGGCACAGCAGGAACGGCAGCCACTACCCTGGGTTACTTCTTGGTAATTCTCGGAGTTTCCCGAAAGGCGACCGCGAAAAACAGAAGGCCCAACGTCAAAAACAGGATAAAGGTGTAGGTGATGGCTTCCATACAAAACCTCCATTTCTAAGGGGGCTTGATTCCAGATTAACTCGGAGCCGCCAGCACCCCATCTCCAAAGTGAAGCAGAGTGCCGACGGCATCGCCGAAAAGGGCTCTAGGCTTCCTGCACCTTGCGGGTAGTGGGATCCCCTACTTTCTGGAAGACGCCGAACTCCACCATTTCCTCGCTCATATTGGGGTCAATACCGGCGAACACATCGCGGAAGAGAGTGCGAGCGCCGTGCCAGATGTGGCCAAAGAAGAACAGCAGGGCAAAGACCGCGTGAGCAAAGGTAAACCAACCGCGGGGGCTGGTGTGGAAGGTGCCGTCCGCCTTGGGGGTTTCTCGGTCGAACTCAAACAACTGACCCAACTGGGCCTGGCGGGCATATTTCTTGACGGTTGCCGGGTCGGTAAACACCTGACCGTCCAGCTTGCCGCCGTAAAACTCCACCGTCACGCCCACCTGCTCAAAGCTATAGCGAGACTCTGCCCGACGGAAGGGAATGTCTGCCCGCACCACGCCATCGGCATCCCGCAGGATAACCGGGAAGGTCTCGAAGAAGTTGGGCATCCGCTGCACCGTCAGCTCCCGCCCTTCGCGGTCACGGAACACCGGGTAGCCCAGCCACTCGATGGCAATGCCATCCCCTTTGTTCATGGGGCCAGCTCGGAACAGACCCCCCTTGGCCGGGCTGTTGCCCACGTAGTCGTAGAAGAGCAAAGATTTGGGCAGGGAGTTGTAGGCCTCGCTGCGGGTCATCCCGGCTTCCATAGCCGCATTTACCCGGCGGTTAATCTCCTGGTTGAAATAGCCAGAATCCCATTGGTATCGGGTGGGACCAAACAGCTCCACAGGGGTAGTGGCGCTGCCGTACCACATGGTTCCGGCCACCACAAAACCGGCAAAAAACACCGCCGCAATCGAGCTGGAAAGCACCGTCTCGATGTTCCCCATTCGCAGAGCGCGATAGAGGCGCTGGGGTGGGCGTACCGTGATGTGAAATAGACCTGCAATGATGCCCACGATGCCTGCAGCAATGTGGTGGGCCACCACCCCTCCGGCGTTGTAGGGGTTAAAACCGGCTGGCCCCCATTCCGGTGCTACCGGCTGGACGTGTCCCGTCGTCGCATAGGGATCGCTCACCCACATCCCCGGGCCAAACACCCCCGTCAGGTGAAAGGCGCCAAACCCAAAGCAGAGGATCCCGGCCAACAGCAGGTGGATCCCAAATATTTTCGGCAGATCCAAAGCCGGCTCGCCGGTGCGGGGATCCCGGAACAGCTCCAGATCCCAGTACACCCAGTGCCAGCAGGCAGCCAAGAAGAGCAAGCCGGACAAAACGATATGGGCAGTGGCTACCCCTTCAAACGTCCAGAAGCCCGCATTGGCAACGCTCTCGCCGTAGATATTCCAACCGCCCCAGGAGTTGACCACCCCCAGGCGAACCATAAATGGCATGACAAACATGCCCTGACGCCACATCGGATTCAGGACAGGATCCGACGGATCGAAAATGGCCGTTTCATAGAGCGCCATCGACCCGGCCCAACCTGCTACCAGAGCGGTATGCATCAGGTGAACCGCGATTAGGCGACCTGGGTCATTCAGTACAACCGTATGGACCCGATACCACGGTAGTCCCATAAAGCTCGGTCCTCCACGTTCTCCAACACTTACGCGATATCCAGTCAAACAATTAAGCCGACATCTTACCTAGGATCCTGACCCGAGCAGTTTCTTCAGAGTCGGGGGGTACCGCACCCGCTTGAACCCCTGAGCGCACCCAAGAGGATATCGCTCTCAGAATTTCCATCACGGGCATCAAACAGTATAACGAAACGCTACCGACCTGAGTGGCTTCAGGCAGGATGCCGTCTCACTTTAGGTATCATCTTCCCAGATCTCTCGCCGGAGATTAAAAATATGACTTAAAATGTTACAGTACTTAGCAACTGTGAGCGCTCTCCTGGCTCAGGCTGAAAGGTGTCGTGGTTTCTGGCAGGGGTATGGCAACGATTCGCTTCGTCAACGAGAACCGAGAGATCTTCGTCGCTGAAGGCGCTAACTTGCGCTTGAAGGCTCTGGAAAACCAGATCGATCTCTACAAAATGATGGCCAAGCTGCTCAACTGCGGCGGCAACGGCCAATGTGGCACCTGTGTGGTGGAGATTGTCGAGGGATCCGAGAACCTCTCCCCTCGCACCGAGGCGGAAAACCGCAAGCTCAAGCGCAAGCCCGACAGCTACCGCCTTGCTTGCCAGACCAAGGTGTTGGGGGATGTTTCCGTCAAAACCAAGCCCTAGCCTTGGCCCGCCCGTTTTCCCTTTGGGCAAGTCGTACTCAAGAGTGGTATGCTGACTGCCAGTTGGGCTTGTGGCATTTGTGAGTTATGGAGACGAACTACCTGGGCATCTTGGCCACTCTCTTAGTCGTTCTGGTGCCCGCCATCTTCCTGGTGATTTTGTACGTGCAAACCTCCAGCAGATCTGGTGACTGAGTGGGCAGCTCCCACTGGCTCAAGTCGGGTAAATGCTGGTCAAAAAGGGGATCCCCTGTGTACAAGAGGATCCCTTTGCGTTGGACAAACTGAGAGTACTTGGGGGAGCGCCCTCAAGGTGCTAAGTCAAGCTGTGGCTTGGGCTGCCTTGGCTTGGTCGAAGGTTCCCGCAGGTTCATACAAAAACTCAAACAGGTTGCCGTCGGGATCCTTGCCATAGAAAGAGGCCGTGCCATCCCGGTGGCTGTGGATTTCCCCCACCAGGATCCCTTGGGATTTCAGGCGCTGGTGCTCTTGCCGAAGCTCCTCCAGGTTGTCGAAGACAAAGCCAAAGTGAGGCCCTGCCGCGCGGTAGCCCGGCCCCAATAGCGCCAGCCCATCCTCTCCTGCCTTCATGTAGGCCCAGTCGGGATCCTGCCAGACGTTAACCATGCCCAGCTTTTGGTAGAACTCCACCGCCTTGGGGATGTCTTCTACCCGGATGGCGACATGCCCGAGTTGTCTAAGTGCCATGTCATCCTCTGTGCTCAATTGAGCCAACTGCAATGGTTCTTCTACAGATCAGCTTGACACACTCCCCGCCGCAAAGGGCAGGGATCCCTGCGGTAGGACAGAACTTTAGACCCAACTTTTTGACAGCTTGAGGCTGGGATCCCAACCCAGTCCATAGGCGAGACAGACGATGGCCTTTTTCAAGCCTTCAGGGCAGGGATGGGCCAAGGCTTACCCTGTTGGCTGCGCGGCCAAGAACTGCTCCAGCTCACTCAAAGCCTCTGCATCCATTTTGGTTTGCATGGGGCAAAACTTTGGCCCACACATGGAGCAGAACTCTGCCGTTTTGTAGATATCTGCCGGCAAGGTTTCGTCGTGATATTCTCTGGCGCGTTCTGGATCCAAAGACAGTTCAAATTGTCGGTTCCAGTCGAAGTTATAGCGAGCTCTGGACATCTCATCATCGCGATCCCTGGCCCCAGGCCGGTGACGGGCAATGTCGGCAGCATGGGCGGCAATTTTGTAGGCAATTAAGCCGTTGCGCACGTCCTCAGCATTGGGCAAACCCAAGTGTTCCTTGGGGGTGACGTAGCAGAGCATTGCCGCACCATACCAGCCAGCCAAGGCCGCCCCAATGGCGGAGCTGATGTGGTCATAGCCTGCCGCAATATCGGTTACCAAAGGCCCCAAAACGTAGAAGGGAGCTTCGTCGCACTCCTCCATTTGCTTGCGCACGTTAAATTCAATTTGATCCATCGGCACGTGCCCCGGCCCTTCTACCATCACCTGCACATCGTGCTCCCAGGCCATGCGGGTCAGCTGGCCCAGGGTTTTCAACTCCGCCAGTTGCGCCTCATCAGAGGCATCGTGCAAACATCCCGGTCGCAAAGAATCTCCCAGACTAAAAGAAACATCGTATTTCTTGAAAATCTCGATAATGTCGCGGAAGTGGGTATAAAGCGGGTTTTGTTTGTGGTGGGCCAACATCCAACGGGCCAGGATCCCACCCCCACGAGAAACAATTCCCGTCAGGCGATGGCGCACCAACGGCAGATATTCGATCAGGATCCCGGCATGGATGGTCATGTAGTCCACCCCTTGCTGGGCCTGCTTTTCGATAATATGCAAGATATCTTCTGCCGAGAGTTTTTCGACATTGCCATGCACGCTTTCTAGGGCCTGGTAGATGGGCACCGTGCCAATGGGCACTGGAGAAGCTTGGATAATGGCTGTGCGAATTTCATCCAAATCGCCCCCGCCGGTGGACAGATCCATAACGGTATCGGCGCCGTATTTGATGGCCAATTTCAGCTTTTCCAGCTCTTCGGCCAAGCCGGAAGAAGTAGGGGAAGCGCCAATGTTGGCATTGACTTTGCACCGGGAAGCGATCCCAATGCACATCGGCTCGAGGTTGGTGTGATTGATGTTGGCAGGGATGATCATGCGACCCCGGGCCACTTCCGAGCGGATCAGTTCCGGCGGCAGGTTTTCCCGCCGGGCCACGTACTCCATCTCTTCGGTAATCACGCCCTGACGGGCAAAGTGCATCTGCGTTACATTTGCTTGCCCACGGCGACGGGCAACCCATTCGCTGCGCATGTTGTCAACTCCAGTGCTCGCTTTCCTACGCTGGTATGAACCAGATCAGGTTCTGAGGATGTAATCTCAGCCTGGGGGGGATCCCCAGACACTCCTAGCGTGGTGTGATCATATCACCGAAATAGAGATGAGGCGGGGAGCTTTATAGTCTTTATTAAAAGAGTTTGAGATAGTACTAACCCTCACCCCTGGCCTCTCTCCCCATGAGATCCTGACCCTCACAGGGATCCCAGCCAGCGCCGCCAGCTCCACCAGGGATCCTTTCCCTTGCTGGCCCTGAACAGTTCGGCCACTTCCTCGCCGGTGGGCTGGGCAATAAAAGTCTTCAAGACGCTGTAGAGGCCGGGCTCTTCCTGCTGCCACACGCTCCAGGGATCCGGATAGGCCCGAAACAGGGCCCCCTCCACCAGGGAGCGCAGGTAGTAGCTGGTCTCAAAGGTGCTCAGGAACCGCTGACGCAGTCGGCGACCGGCCAGACCCACCCCCACGGTGGCGGCATCCTGCAATTGGGGGTTGAGGAGAACGACGGGTTTGGGATCCCGTCCTTTGGAAGCCAGCCCAGAGGGATCCCCGCCACTGACCGCTTGGCAAACCCGCTCCACCTGATCCAAGCTGTAAACCGCGGGCATCACCAACAGGATGCTCTGTTCTGGGGTAGGTTGAGTCCGGGAAGTCAAGCTCTGTAATTCAATCCCTTCTGGCAGGGATCCCCATTCCCGCTGGGCCAGGGCTGCTCCGCCGGCATCGCTGAATAGCACCAAAGCAGGCGGTTGCAGCAGCTCCAAAAACGGACGGGCCAAGACTTCCGGTTTAATCTCAGGAGCCAGGATCTCAATGAGCAGGCGGCGATATCCTGCTTGCATAGCCAGCCGTGTGGCCTGGATGGCCTGCTCACAGGCCTGGGCCAGGTCGATGGGCAAGTTGGGAAATTGGGTTAGTTGCAGTTGCTCGGCCACAGTCCAGTCCAATTATGATTCAGCCAGTAACCAGGGATGCTCAGCCAGACACTTCTTCCCAAGCCTTGTGGGTGAGCAACTCCTCCAGCACCCGCACGCCCCGCAGTTGATTGGAGAGGGGTAGGTGGCCTTTGGGGGCAGACAGATCCCAGGTAAACTCGTCGGGGTAGCGAGTCCAGTGGTAGCCCTGTTTCCAGCCGATGAGGGGCCAAAGGCGCTCCCAGTTGCGATTCACCCCCAGCCACAGTTGCCGCTGCACCGAGTAGCCAAAGCGATCCCCGGAGGCCGCCCGCCACAGGCGATCGATCGTGCGCAGATCCTCGACCGGGATCCGGCTCACCTCGGAAAAATACAGCCAGCCCCGCCGCGCCGCCCCCTCTCCTGCCGCCCGACATAGCAGTTGTAGGCTCAGCCGATCCGCCTCCAGCCAGGCTCCCGCCGATAACAGCTCCTGCAGAGGACGATAGTCGATATTCAGGGCTGAAGTCAGAGGGACGGTCACCATTGCCAAGTTGCAAAAGGTCTCCCTTGATTTTAGTCCCTGCTGTCCGTCCCCTCAGGTTTCAGGCGGGTACTTGGGCGGATCCCCGAAGATGATGCGATAGCCGATGTACGCCACCCCCAACAGCCCTGCCAGGATCCACAAGAAAGCCGAAAAGGGCATGTAGGAAAAAAAGACAAGATAAACCCGGCGACTGAGCCAAGAAAAAATAAGATAGACTGCCGCCAAAATGCCGATCCCTTGCAAGGTGCGAAAAGCCGGCACCCGCGAGAGAGGCATGCGCTGCCGCGCCACCCAGATGGAGCTAAGAAAAGTCCAGGGAGGCACCAGCAGCAAGAACATATCCGCCTGCTTCACCACCGCCTGCCAGCCGGCGGTGTTGGTGGCATAGGCCAAGTAGCCCGCCCAGAGGACAAGAGTTACCGCTCCCAAGCCGATACTTAAGCTGAGCAAAAAAGGCTCCTCCCATTGGCCTGGGATCCAGTCGCAGAGAACCCAAACCACCCAAGGGGTGGCAAAGAGCAAAAGCGCAATGGCTAAGCCATTGGCGTTGAGCTGGGTAAAAAACGTCTCCAGAGTCATGAACAGCAAAAGGAGCGAACGTCACCCTTGATGGTAATGATTCCTCCTTGAGGAAGCAATTCAATCCGTATACAAATCCACCTATTGTGGGCAATGCCCGCAAGGTTCACGGCCCGCCTGGGCACCCCGGTAAACGTTGCCAAGTAACACCAGCAGGGATAGGAGTAGGAAAAAGAAAAGGGATCCTTGACACTGGCCAGGGATCCCTTCCTGTAGTCTTTCCTAAAAAGCTCAAGACATTTTCTATGGCGTTGCTGAGGGAATTAACCCAAGCCACTCTCCCCTTTTGCAAGAAGTGAGTCTGGCATCGGAATCCCTACTCCTCCGGATCCATCCGCCTCAGTCCATTAACCCAATCTACAGCCCTTGCAGCACCGTATCGGGGCGGGCCGACAGATTCTGGATGCGGGTATCCTGGGCAGGCGGGGTGTCTGCTTGGGTGAACACGCCGATCTGCCGCAAATACCGAGCCAAGGCATCTTGCTCGCTGCCGGGGGTATCGAAGGTGATGCCGGAACTGGGGGCCAAGTTCACCCGGTTGGGGTTGGACAGGCGAGGGAAGGGATAGTCATCCCCACCGTTGGCCAAGAAGTCCAGGGTCACCAGGCGGAAGGTGCGTCTGGGATCCCCTTGCACTTGGCCGTTGCGCACCACCACATCCCGACCTGTGGGCGTATCCACCCGCAAGGAGAGGACGCGGGATCCCGGTGGCCGCGAGGGATCAAAGCTAAAGGCAAAGCCGCCAATTTGGGGGAAGCGGCCCGGCGTAGCTCCCGGCTGGGTTTGCGCCACCCCGTGTTCCACTATCTGCTTCAGTTCCTCAGCGGTGACGGTCAACAGAGAGAGGCCGTTGTTAAAAGCAAGGGCCGTTTCGATGTCCAGCTGAGAGATTTGACCGGACTGCTTGCCGGCTTCAGGGTTAGCCACCGGTGGGATGCGCCGCACCGGCTCACCGCCGCCGCCGCCGGTGGTAGCCCCAATGGGAGCGCGAATGCCACCGCCATTTTTCAGGGAGATAACCGTAGAAGGATCGACCGTTCTGGCGTAGGCCAAGTTGGCATCGGCGGTGAGGTTGCCCAGGTTGGTTTCCTCGGTGCGCACCTCTGCCCGCAGGCCGTTGAGAAATTGAGTGGTGGAGCCAAAGGTGCGGCCATCCTTGGTGCGGATGATGTTGCCAATTTCGTTGGCTATCCGCACTACGTCGGGATTGGGGGTGCCCCTGACAGCTGCTACCCCTTGGTCGTCGGTGGCATAGGCACCGCTCACCGGGTCAATGCGGGCAATAACCCCGTTGGCGTCAAAGCTGACCACCAGGCGGCCCACGTAGCGATAGTTGGAGCCGGTGTTGACCACCGCCACCGGTTGACCACTGGCGGAGGAGCGCAAGATGGGGTAGTCACCCCTGCGGGTATCGGGCAAATCAGTGCGCAGGCGATCGGTGGGCTTGGCGATCACCTGGTGGGATCCGCCGGCAATGATGATGTCCACATTTCGCAATTGGCTGGCCAGGGCTACCTCGTTTTGCAACTGTTGCAGATGGGCTAGGAGGATAATTTTGTTGATGCCCTGAGCGGTGAGTTGATCGACGAAGCCCTGGATTAGAGCGGCACTCACCTGGTCAGTATCGTCCACCCTGCCTTCTACCCTCACCTCGGGGCCGGGGCTAGAGATGGCCGCCAAACGGGTGGTGGTGGCTCCCACCAGACCGATCCGCTGCCCTCCTACCGTGATCACCGCCGTCTTGGCGATCTTGCCGCGGATAGAGCTGGCCTCTTGACCATCAGCGGCAAAGTCAGAGCTAGCCAATTCGCCGGTACCGCTGAAGCTGAGGTTGGCGCTCAGATAGGGAAAACGAGCCCCAGCGTAGCCGCGGCCAGTGTCGGGCCGGATGAGGTCGCGAATTTGGCGCGTGCCTTGGTCGAACTCGTGGTTGCCGAAGGCAGCCGCCTCAAAGCCAATGGCGTTGATGATCTCGATATCGGCTTTGCCAGGGGTGAGGTTGTAACGGCCTTGCAGAGACCGATCCGTGCTGGCATTGTAGAAGGGGCTGGGGATATAGTTGTCCCCACTGGAGAGCACCACCGTATTTGGGAATTGGGGGCGCAGAGCGTTCACCACCGCCGAGAAGCGCGGCGCATCTTGTACGGCAGCGATCGAGGCTTCCAAGTCGCTGGCATGTAGGATTTGCAGGGTAAAAGCGGGCGGCTGAGTCGAGAGAGCCACATTGGGATCCGAGGCGATAAACCCAGCCCCTCCGCCGGTTGGGGGAACCGAGCTGCTGCTACCGCAGGCGCTGGCCAGGCTCAGCACCAAACACCACAACCCGACCCACAGGGACCTGGCCAGAGGGTTCAGCCAATCCGGGAGCCATCTCTTGGCAGGGGCAGACCCTCGAGCACGGCAAGCTGGTTTCATGACAATTCCTTCACTCCATCCACAAGAGAGGACGCATCCGCGTTCACGTTACCAAGGCTGGGATTGGGGTTTCGCTATGACCTGTTTAAGGTTAGGTCAAGCCTAGGTTAAACTTCCCCTGGATCCCAGCCAAATTGTTGCAAGTCCACCTGGCCCTCGGCGTCGAAGTGGATCCCTTCGGCTTGCAGCAGCGCTTTCTGCAGGTCGTCGTAGCCCAGGCGAAAAGGGGAGTAGGAAATGCAGCCCTGGGCGTTGATCACCCGGTGCCAAGGGATGTCGGTGTTTTGGCCTTGCAGGCGAAACAAAGCATAGCCCACCTGGCGAGCATAGCCGGGGTAACCGGCAACCCGCGCCACCTGCCCATAGGTGGCCACTCGGCCCGGCGGGATCCGCCGCACCACTTCGTAAAAGCGCTGGTAGAGGCTAGTAGATGGAGCGCTAGTGGAGCCAGACTGGGTCACAGGGATCCTCGCTCAAACTTGGCAGACAATAAGATGTGGAACGGATTGGATCCCCGGGTCCATGAGCTATTTAATCGCGGTACTGCCGGATCGCATAGCCGCTGAGGCGGCCTACAGCGCCCTGGAACAAGCCGGCTTTTCCCTGGAGCGATTGCATCTGCTGGGGCGGGGCTACAAGAGTGCCGACGAGTTTGGGCTGATTGACCCGGCCCAAGCGGCCCGCCGTCAGATGCGGCGCCTGGCCATTTGGTTGGTGCCCTTTGGCTTTTTGGCCGGGGTGGGGTTCAGCGTTTTGAGTGGTTTGGATACCTTTGCCTGGGCGGGACCTATAGGCAACCACCTGATCGGCGGCCTATTGGGCGCGATGGGCGGGGCCATGGGCAGCTTTTTCGTCGGCGGCGGAGTGGGCTTGTCTGGTGGCTCCGGCGATGCTTTGGCTTACCGCAACCGCCTCGCTGCGGGCAAGTACGTGCTCATTGTGGAAGAAGAGAACGAAACCCGCCTCCGCGAAGCCACGCGGATTTTGCGCCAGTTTGAGCCGGAAAATCTGCAAGGGTACAGAGAGCGCCCCTAGACTGGGAGATCTGGGCAGCTATTGAGAGAACTCAGGGAGGTCCAAAAGCATGTCTTGGCTGTGGCAGCAAGTCCCATCGCCGCTTGGGCGGTGGCGGAAGGAAGGGATCCCCAGCTTTGCCGCTGCTGGGGGTGCACTGGCAGTTACGGGGTTTTTTTCGCCGGCTTTTGCCCACCACGCCCTGGGAGGGAAACTGCCTGCAACGGCCTGGGAGGGATTTCTCTCCGGGCTGGCTCACCCTGTCATTGGCTTGGATCACCTGGCCTTCGTCGTGGCCATCGGTCTTGTGGCGGCGGGGCAGCCCTGGCGCTACGGGATCCCGCTGGGCTTTGTGCTAGCGGGTCTGGTGGGCACTGGGATCCACCTGGCCGGCTGGGATCCCCTGGGACTGACGGAGCTGGCCATTGCCTCTTCCGTGGTTCTCTTCGGCTTGCTGCTGGTGCAACCGCGGCAGATCCCAAGTTGGCTCTTGCTAATAGGGGGATCCCTGGCGGGGCTATTCCATGGCTATGCCTACGCCGAAACCATTATCGGCGCCCAACCCATGCCTTGGGTGGGATATCTACTGGGGTTGAGCACCGTCCAGTATGGGGTAGCTCTCCTGGCCCTTTGGGCAGCAGAACGCTGGGGGTTGCGGATCCCTGGCTTAACCCGCTGGGCCGGCTGGGCGATTACAGTGGTGGGGGCTGCCTTCCTGACCTTGGCAGTGGTGGGCGCGTAAAAAGCGCTAATTTTGCTCCCTTGCGCTCGGGATCCCCGATCCGGTACAAGGATAGCGGTGAAGATCTGTAAAACGAGGGGAGATCCCATGGAGCGCACCTTTATTGCCATCAAGCCAGACGGCGTGCAGCGGGGGCTGGTGGGCACCATCATCCAGCGCCTGGAGAGCCGGGGCTACCAATTGGTGGGCCTGAAGCTGGTGCAAGTGAGCCAAGAGCTGGCGGAAGCCCATTACGCCGAACACAAGGAGCGCCCCTTCTTCCACAGTTTGGTGAAGTTCATTACCTCGGGGCCGGTGGTGGCTATGGTCTGGCAGGGCAAAGGGGTGATTGCTGCCGCCCGTAAGCTCATCGGCAAGACCAACCCCCTGGAGGCAGAACCGGGCACCATTCGCGGCGATTTTGGCATCGACATTGGCCGCAACCTCATTCACGGCTCCGATGGAGTTGAAACCGCGCAGCGGGAGATCGCCCTTTGGTTCGATGAGTCGGAATTGGTGAGCTGGACACCGGTTGCCCAAAGCTGGATTTATGAGTAGGTACTTGCTGCAGGCAAGGGGTAGTCGTGTTCGCAGGTTCCAGACCGGAAGTAGTGCAGAGCGCTAGGGCCGTGTTTCGAACTGGCTTCGGCTGGCCGCAAGCGGCTCTGTTGGAAGTGCCTTGAACCACCCCTTCTCTGCCAAAACTCGAGCGGCAAGCAGGATCTGTTTGCTACTGAATTGTTGTTTTCTATCTCCCCAGGCGTAGAAGCTTTCCACCAACTCTGCCGTCGTAGAAGGGTGCCCACGAGTCACGATCCAGTGGACAGTAGCCAGCAATTCTAGACCATAGGGCGACTCAAAGCCCTCCACGAGGTCGCTGACACGCTCAAAGCGTTCTCTCGTCTCTGGCTGTCCAGCGAGATATCTATGGGCTTCCTCGACAGCACCGGGCACCAGTTCCAGCTTCTTGTCTGGTCGATCACCGCCCGAGCCGTACCCAGAGATGTAATATCCCTCGATTTCTTTGAGAACATGCCGCAAGTTCTCGGCGTAGGGTCCATGAACGCCCTTTGTAAATCGCAGGCGAAGCGGCTCCCCGGCTTCCTGCAGGAAGTACATCAGCTTGTGCAGCTCGAGCAGGGAAACGAAGGGAACCAGTAGGCCGTTGGTGTAACGTTCCATGAGGCCCACCAGCACCGCCCTTCCCGGAGTTAGGGTAGGAACCTGCCCACGGCGCATGCTCTTCGGTAAAGGCTGAGGCCCGGTGGGCTCAAAGACAAGGATGTGGACGTCGGGAAGTTCTGCTAGCGCCTGCTCGATGCGGGAGCGCACATCGGGCCAATGAAGACCCCCGAGGCCGCAGCCTAGGGGTGGCAAAGCGACTGAGCGCAGACCAAGATGCCTGATCTCCTCGGCAAGGGACTTCAGCCCAGCTTCTATATCCTCGATCCGCGACTTCCCCCGCCAGTGGCGTTTTGTGGGGAAATTGATGATGTAGCGCGGATTGGTCAGGTTTCCGGTCTCGAAAACGAACATTTTGCCCGGTTGGACTTCCCCCCGTCGGCAAGCTGCCGCGTAGGCCTTGAAGTTCTCAGGCCAGGCCTTCTTAAACTGCAGGGCAATGCCACGGCCCATGGCGCCAACGCAGTTAACGGAATTGACCAGCGCCTCCGCATCCGCTTCCAAGATATCTCCGATACAGTACTCAAGGGCCATGGCCTCCCTCCGCTAAAAATACCAATCGACATGGACTTCAACTGCAGGGTTATACTTACTCCCCGTCAATGCTCGGTTGACTCTGTCTTTTACGCTGGCCTGGCACACCCCGATCCTTTCAACGAGATCAAGGGGGAAATAGCGGTGGACGAGAAATTCTGCTTGTTTGCGCTCTTTGATATCTGGGTCGCGGAAATCCCTGGCAACGATGGCATTCCAGTCCAGCTCGCCAAGACAGTCGGGTTGTGAGCGGAACTCGGCGTAGCGTGCACCCGCGTTGGAGAGGGAGAAAGCCCACCGAACCCCATTGTGATCAGCCCAGGCGATGACCCGATACAGGTCTGCTTCGAGATGTACGATCGGAGTCTGCCCACCGCGATAGGTCAATTCGGGATGGTTCGCGCAATGGATAACGTAGAGCATGATCGAGCGGGGGCAAAAGTAAAAAGGAACATAGTCGCCGACTTTTGTGCCAGGGTGGCATGAAACTTCCAGCTCCTTAATCCGACGTTGCTTGATTTTGGACATGCCAATGGTTCGCGCTGGCCCCCCTTTTTGGAGTACTGCTGCGTCAGAGAGGAGCCCACCAGTGTTTACCGAAAAAACGCCGTAAAGCCCTGCCCTTGAGGGCAGGGATGTAAGGCGCAGACCGTTTTATCCCTTCAGGAACGCTGTTCGCGGTAGCGGTGCGTAGCACTTTAAAATAGCAATATGTTGGTCAGAGAAGCCAAGCTGCTCAACGGCACAGCAGAGCAGTACCAAGCTCTGGACGAAGCCATTCGCACTGCGCAGTTTGTGCAAAACAAGTGTCTACGGTACTGGATGGATAACCGGGGCGCGACCAAAGCGGTTCTGTATTCCCTCTGCAAGGACTTGGCCAAAGAGTTCCCCTTCGCCCGCCAGCTCAATTCTGCCGCCCGTCAAGCTAGTGCCGAAAGAGCTTGGTCTGCCCTCTCCAACTTCTACCGCCGTTGCAAGAACAAAGAGCCAAAGAAAGGCTATCCGCAGTTCAAGAAGAACTGTCGGTCGGTCGAGTACAAGCTGTCCGGCTGGAAGCTGTCTCCTGACGGCATGTCCATCACGTTCACCGACGGCTTCAACGCAGGAACATTTGCCCTGTACTGCAATGGTGAGGCAAGACACCATATCCTAAACTCCAAAATCAATCGGGTGCGGGTGATACGCAGGGCAGATGGGTACTATGCCCAGTTCTGCTTGGATGTGGAGCGCAAGGAGCAGGGAGAATACACAGGCAATGTTATTGGCATTGACTTGGGCTGGAAGGCTTTCTACACCGACCAGAACGGCAACTCTGTAGAGTGTCCAAAGTTTCTCAGACGCAGCGAAAGGAGGTTGAAGCAGCACCAGCGCAGATTAAGTCGGAAGTTCAGGAAAGGGGCAAAATCCCAATCCCAGAACTACCACAAGCAAAGAAAGCGACTAGGGAAAGTGCATCTGAAAGTGCAACGCCAGCGTAGAGACTGGGCAATCAAGCAGGCCCGGTGCGTGGTGGCGTCTCACGACGTCGTGGCGTATGAAGACTTGCAGGTGAAAAACCTAGTCAAGAATCGTCATCTGGCTAAATCCATCCATGATGCTAGTTGGTCCCTATTCACCCAGTGGTTAGACTACTACGGCAAGGTGTGGGATAAAGCGGTGGTAGCTGTACCACCGCAGTACACCACGCAGGACTGTAGTAACTGTGGGCATAGGGTAGTAAAGACCCTATCCACAAGAACTCATGTCTGTCCTAAGTGTGGGTTTGAGCTGGACAGGGACCAGAACGCAGCTCTGAACATCCTGAAGCGGCGGCTGCACATGCTTGGAGTGGAATGGAACGGTACCTTAGGGCATAAGGGAACCGCCCCGCGCGTAGCGCTTGGGGGAACGACTGGGGAGATAAGCACCGCTGCTTTTGAGGGGCAACCGGATGAAGTAAGTGCTGTCGCAGAACCAGTAACAAGAATCCCCTGCCTAAAAGCGGGGGGGTATGTCAAAATCCCTTGCAAGTTGTCTACATGAGTAATGTGGTAGATTTTGGGACTTCCTGGAATTGGCATAATACCTCTGCCTTACGATGCAACTTTGAGAAAGGCAGAGCAAGATGAGCCTCACTCGGAACGAGAGTCAAGACCAACAGGCTCTCGAGGAGTGGAGCTCTCGCTTGGCTCCGGCAGGTAGAGCCGTTCTTCCGAGGCGTCATACTCAAATAGCTCCGCATAGCGTCCCCAGTCAATGGCGGTGGCAAACTGCCGTTCGGCTTCAGCGTGGGGGAAATGTTCATCCCAGAGGTCCAAAAAGAAATCCGCCCGCATGGAGCGGCTGCCTTTTTCTTCCAGGGTCTGCAAGATGCTGCGGAACACGGGCACCCGTGCCAATAGCTGTTGTCGGAAGAGATCCTTGCTGCGCAGGATGGTGGTGTTGGCAAAGTCCTGGCCAATTTCGGTCAGTTGCACCACCCCGCTGGCCACCTCGGCAAAGCCCAACAGCACCGCCGCATCCAAAATCGGCAGCAGATCGTCCACGGCCAGTTGCAGCCGCTCGGCCAAATCGGCAATCTCCGCCCGCCCTTGCGGCCACTCCACGATCAACTCCAGCAGACCGCTGATCCCGCCTACCCGCGCATGGGGCAGAGGCAAGGCATAGGGGGAAGCCGCCTTATCACCGACCGGAGCAGGCAGGGCCACCTCTCCCGTAATAGCGATTTCGGGGTTGGTCATGATCTCGTAGATGTAGTCCACCAAGGACTTAAAGCGGGGATCCGTGCGCTCGTGGGGCCGCGGCAGGTCAATTCTCACCTCCCCCCGGATCCGCCCTGGGTTGGATCCCAGAATCACCACCCGATCTGCCAAAAACACCGCCTCTTCGATGTTGTGGGTAACGATGAGGATGCTTTGGGAAGGGAAGGCTTGGGCGTTCCACAGCTCATCAATTTCCCCCCGCAGGTTTTCGGCAGTCAGCACATCCAAGGCGCTGAAGGGCTCATCCATAAACAGCACCTTGGGCTCCAAGACAAAGGCGCGGGCAAAGCCCACCCGCTGTTTCATGCCCCCCGAAAGCTCTTTGGGGTAAGCGCTCTCAAACCCATCCAAGCCCACCAGGTCAATGGCCTTCAGGGCCCTTTGCCGGCGGATCTCGCGGGGGATCCCTCGGGCTTGCAGCCCCAGCTCCACATTTTCTTGCACCGTCAGCCAGGGTAGGAGAGCAAAGCTCTGAAACACCATCGCCACATCTGGGTTAGGCCCACGTAGAGGCTGGCCGTTGCTCAGCACCCGCCCTTGACTGGGGGGGATCAGGCCCGCCATGATGCGCAAAAGGGTGCTTTTGCCGCTGCCGCTACGGCCCAGCAGAGCCAAGACTTCCCCAGCCCGCACCTGCAGGTCAATCTGGCTTAAAACGGTAAACTCCCCCTTGCCCTCTGGCAAAGGAAAGCGCTTGTAGACTTTCTCGACCTCGATCAAAACGGGGGAAGCTGCAGAGCTCATATTGCCTCAGAAATTGAAAAGACTAAAGGTGATACTTTTCTTCCGCCAACTGATACAGCCGTCGCCAGAACAGACGGTTAATGCCCACCACAAACAAGCTCATCATGCCAATGCCCAAGGTAATGCGGGGCCAGTCTCCCACCGCCGTTGCCTCAGCAATGTAGGTGCCCAACCCCGTAGCCGTCAGGGTGGTGGATCCCCAGGCCACAATCTCCGAGACAATGCTGGCGTTCCAAGCGCCGCCGCTGGCCGTGACTCCCCCGGTGACCCAGGCGGAAAAGATCCCTGGAATGATCAGCTTTCGCCAGCGCTGCCATCCCCGCAGGCCCACATCCACAGCCATTTCTCGCAAGTCCGTGGGGATGCTCTGGGCGCCGGCAATGGAGTTGAAAAGGATGTACCACTGTGCCCCCAACGACATGAGCAAAATGCTGCCCCACTCAATGCTGATCTGGGCGCGGATAAAAAACAACGTGGCAAAGGGAAAAAGGAAATTGGCCGGGAAAGCTGCCAGGAATTGCACCACCGGCTGCAGCAGTTTCGCCAGTTTTGGATTAAAGCCAATGGCCACCCCAATGGGAGTCCAGATCACCGTGGCGAACACCAGCAACACGCTAACCCGCAGCAGGGTGAGGATCCCTAGCCCGAAGGTCAGCATCACCTCTCCAAAGCCCACAGTGGTAGCCACAAAATAAACAATCCAAATCCCAATGCCGCCAATAGCTGCCCGGGAAAGCTGGGTTAGCAGCCGCTCGCGGCGTCGCTCGGCCTCAGGACTGAGGGGATCCACCCAGTGCGGGCGAGTCAGATAGGACAACAGCCGATCCACCAACTCTGCCAAGGGGGAAAGCCAACTGCCGATCAGCCGCGGGATCCGCGCCGTGGTCAGCAGATCGTACAGCCAGGATTCGGGGGCAGCAGCCCCGCTGCTCTGTTCCAGGCGAAACTTATCCGACCAAGCCACCAAAGGCCGCCAGAAGAGCTGATCCACCAGCAGGATCACCCCGGCCATGGTCAGGAGCGCCCAGCCCAGCTTGGGCAGATCCTCCGCCTGTACGGCCGCTTCCACATAGGATCCCAGGCCCGGCAGCGTGTATTCCTGGTTGAGCACGCTGATGGCTTCGCTGGCTGCCACAAAGAACCACCCTCCGCCAAAGCTCATCATGGCGTTCCAGATGAGGCCCACCATTGCCGCCGGCACTTCCAACTGGGTAAAGCGCTGCCACCCCGACAGGCGATACAAGGTAGCCGCTTCCACCAACTCTTGAGGCAGCGTGCGCAGGGATTGGTAGAAGGAAAAGGTCATGTTCCAGACTTGGCTGGTGAAGATGGCAAAGATAGAAGCCGCCTCCAGCCCCAGCAAGCTGCCGGGAAAAAGGGCAATGAAACCGGTAACCGTAATGGAGAGAAATCCCAACACCGGCACCGATTGCAAGACATCCAACAGAGGGATCAAAATGCGCTCGGCCCAGCGGCTTTTGGCAGCAATGTAGCCATAGATCAAGGTAAAAAGGGTGGAAAAGGCCAAGGCAATGAACATGCGCAAGGTGGAGCGGGCCGCATAGTAGGGCAGGTTGCGCGGATCCAAGTCGATCCGGGGCACCACCGCCGGGGGCTGAAACCGCTCAAAAGCCCCTACCCCCACCTGCGCCACCAAGGCCAGGAGAACCAACGTGCCCAGAATGATGGCCCCATCGGCAGCCCCCGCTGGCAGCCGACGCAGCGCCTCCGGAGAAGGAAAAGTCCTCATCTTCCCTGACCAAGCCCGGCATCCGCGCCCAGTGTACACCGTTTGCGGTTAGCCAGGATCCAGCCGGCTACTCTTCCGGCAAGTCGGGGGGAGACTCCTTCCACTGGGGATCGTCCAAGATGGCTTTTTTGGTCTGTTTGAGTTGTTTCCACAGCTCCTTGATTTGCCGGTAGGCTTCTTCCGGGGTAATTTTGCCCCCGGTTTCCAAGCTACAAATCAAGGACACTTTATTGCTAAATTCCTGCAGGTTGGCATCAAAAACTAGGTTCTGCGGCTTCACTTCGCCCCAGTAGGGATAGCGAGGCGAAATGAATTCATCTTTGTTGGGAGGAGTTGGTTCTGCCACGGCCTAACCAGGGTAAAAGAATGGTTCACAACAAGAAGGTCAACATGAAAAGCTCCATTAAAGCAGGATCTACTAGCCCAGTTTATGGGCGTTTTCTCTTAACCGGCTTGGGTACTTTTGTGGGATCTCGCAGAGGATAAAACGGCTCTTGAATAGACGCTTCCCCACGTGTCGAGGGGGTGGAACTCTTCCTGGCTTTGGGTTGGGGGGTTGAACGCTTCAGGCGTGGGCGCGGCGGCGTTTTGAGTACTGGGCCGATGGGAGTGCCCGCCTCCACATAGAGCAGGGATCCGCGGCGGCGCACCTGCAGATCCCAGAAATTGCCTACCCCTTTGCCCGGCAGGGATCCGATCAGGCGCAATTTGAAGGCTTGGGGCTTGGGGGCTGCGGCTCCATCCTTCTGGACTCGCTGAGAGGGAGAGTTGGCGGAAGCTTTTTTGCCCGATTGACGGATCTTGACAATGATGAACCCTTTCTCCTGCGATTGAAAAACGACCTCGCCCCGGATGGAAAACCAATCCGGCACCACTGTTGGACGGGATCCCTCGGGGAGAGTTCGCCCCATTTCTTCTGGGGCCCACACCCCCAGCAACTGCACGTGCAGATCTTCGGTTTTGTCGCGGGTGCGAGGATAAACCACCCACAGGTAGTTGCGTTCCGGCTTCAGGTGCTTCCGTACCAGGCTCATCACCCGGCCCAGCAATACGGCATTCAGATCCAAGCCATCCGAGGTGCGCAAAATCCCGCGGGTAAAGTGCTCTGGGGAGGGAATGTATTGCCCTTCGATGAGGCCGATGGCTCGGTATTGCATCTTCTCCCCAGGCGGGGGGATGGGTTCCAAACAGACTCGCTCTTTCTTTTCTTCCAAGCTAGCAGTGGTACTGACAACGGGCTGCAAGGACTCCGTCCCGCTGTCGCGAACAGCACCAGGAGCTGCCGCAGGATCCTGAGCTTTCGCTGATGACAGGGATCCCTTGGCCTCGCCGGTTGAGCTGGGTCTGGGGGGCCGTACAGGTCGAAAGGGAGGTCTCAGATCGGAGGACATTGTGACGGTTCCGTTGCTGTCAATTCAGAATGCTCGGCGGCAGACATTTACCGTTGCAAAAACAGGCTATAGCTTTAGCTTTGCTCTTGACCCAAGGCTTGCTCAGCACACCACCCATTAGCCTAACAATGCCCAACAGCGTTTTTCCATTCTGCTTCTATTGGGAAACTCCTAGCAGCTGCCCTTGCCCGCAGTTGTCAACACTGTAGCCGACCTGTAGCCAATGGTAGCAACTGTTCCAAGGGAATGGTTCTCAGGCTGCAGGATGTCTATTCCCCAGACAGGGCCATTGATATTGATCTTGAGTATCTGTAGTTTTTTCCAGCAACGCTGACTGGAGCCAATAGAGGTGTTTTTGCACAGCCGGGATCCAACTGACCGATCCCCAGGGCTCTCTAAGGGCTGGATTGCATTCCCTTAGCCAAGGGGATCCATTCAGCCATCTTGAAGCTCATCGCTTAGGCAGGCGTTGCCCACACCTGCGGAGTGAAGCTGCCGTGTAGGCCATAGGGAATGTGGTGCCGCAATGGGATCCGCGCAACCGGGCCGGCTGTCAGGTCGGCTGCTTCTAGGATCACCACTTGAGAGCGCTGGCTGGCCGCATCAAAAACCACCGTCACGATCCACCCTGCCTCTTCGCCCTGACCTTCTGGATCGGGGATGAACACCGGTTCTCCCACAAAGCCGCGGGGGGCAAAGCTGTACTGCTGTGTGCGGCCTGTGGCGGTATCCAGCTTGAGGATGGCCTGTAGGGGAGCATTGGGGCCAGGAGCATGGGTGGCCCCGATGTAGATGTAGCGGTGGGATCCCCCCATTCGAGCCGGGTGGATGGCCGGAAACTCCACCGAGCGATCCAGCAGCAGTTCCCGCTTCACGCTGCCCCCCTTGGGATCCAGATAGAACCGCCACAGCTTGCCCGCCGGAATTTGGGCAAAGTCAATCTGCAGGTAATCGGCATCCGGCTCCAGGGCAGGGTAGTTCTCATAGAGGACGGCATCCACCACAACCCGATCCCCGACTTCGTAGCCGTTGACAAAATGGAAAACAAACCCCGGCTCCGCTTCCAGTTGCAGCGGCTTATCGCCCTGGGGAAAGAGCCAGATGCGGGTCGGCTCCCCCGGTTTCAAGGTCAAACAGGTGCCCGCCGGTTGCCAGCCCAACACAAACGGCAGGGGATTGAAAGCCAAGGGATTTTGGAAGAAGATGCGGTAGCGGGGTGTCCAGACAAAATCATGCAGAAAGGCAAAGCCCCGCAGGCGGTAATCCCGCTTTTCCACCAAGCGCCCGCGCGAGTCCAGACGATAAAACAGCAACGTGGAGTTCTGGGCAGCCCGCACCCCAAAGGCGATGAGATCTCCCGTGTGGGGATCCCGCCGGGGATGGGCAGTGAAAGGCTGGCTGGCCGAGATCCCTCCTGCAAACGTTTCGATCCCCTCGGTGGCCAAGGTGGCCGGGTTCAGCCGGTAAGGGGCACTGGCCTCCCACAGGGCCAGCAGCTTATCTCCCTGGTAGATGACATTGGTGTTGGCGGGATTTTTAAACCGCAAGTCGAGAAAGTTGCTCCACCAGCCGCCCGGCTTTTGGGTGCCAAACACCCCTCGGTAAAGCACCCGACCGGCTTTTTCCTCTGCTTCAAACTCGCGGGTGCGCACAAACCGGTTGCGAAAATGAACCTTCCCCTCCACAAAGGTGATGGCGCAGACCATGCCATCGCCATCGAACGGGTGCCCGTAGCGCTGGGATCCCGCCTCCAGCTTGCCCGGGCCGTTGCGAAACAGGGTTCCCCGCAACCCTGCCGGGATCCGTCCTTCGATCTCCGTAATCCAATAGTCGTACTCCTGGGATAGGGAGCGATAGCCCAATTGCCAGTCGGTGGTGCTGTAGGGAAGGGAAGCGACGCTGACCATGGAAGATCTGCATGCAACGCCCTCTATTGTTGCTTAAACTTTTGTGAAGTCGCCAGTTTTTCTGGGCCGGGATAGCCACCTTGGTTGGGATCCCCAAGATGGAGTCGCCCCGATTCGACTATGGTAGGAAATGCCCCCAAAGCGCCTGACAGGATCCACAGTACCCATGTTTGATGCCCTCTCCGAGAAGTTGGAATTGGCCTGGAGAAAGCTGCGCGGCCAGGACAGGATCACCGAAACCAACATTCAAGAAGCTCTGCGGGAGGTGCGGCGAGCCCTGCTGGATGCGGATGTCAATTTGCAGGTGGTGAAGCAGTTTATCGAGGATGTGCGGGAAGCTGCCCTGGGATCCGAGGTCATCCTGGGGGTGACGCCGGATCAGCAGTTCATCAAGATCGTCCACGACGAGCTGGTGAAGGTGATGGGAGAAGCCAACGTGCCCATCGCCCAAGCGGAGCAGCCTCCCACCATTGTCCTCATGGCCGGTTTGCAGGGATCCGGGAAAACCACCACCTGCGCCAAGTTGGCTTTGTACTTGCGCAAGCAGGGCAAGAAGTCTCTCATGGTGGCCGGAGACATCTACCGTCCGGCGGCCATCGACCAGCTCAAGACGCTGGGCCAGCAAATTCAGATCCCCGTTTTCGACCTGGGCAAAGCAGATCCCGTCGAGATTGCCCGGCAGGGGGTGGAGACGGCCCGGCAGCAGGGCTACGACTACGTGATTTTGGACACTGCCGGTCGTTTGCAGATCGACCTGGAGATGATGGCGGAGCTGGAGCGGATCAAGGCGGCGGTGCAGCCCCACGAGATCCTGCTGGTGGTGGATGCCATGATCGGCCAAGAGGCAGCCAGCCTTACCCGAGCCTTCCACGAGCGCTTGGGCATCACTGGGGCCATTCTCACCAAGCTGGATGGGGACACCCGCGGTGGGGCCGCCCTTTCCATTCGCCAAGTGTCCGGTCAGCCCATCAAGTTCATCGGCGTCGGCGAAAAGGTGGAAGCGCTGGATCCCTTCTACCCGGATCGCATGGCCTCCCGCATTCTGGGTATGGGGGATATCCTCAGCTTGGTGGAAAAAGCTCAAGAGGAAATCGACCTGGGAGATGCCGCCAGCATGGCGGAGAAGATGATGACTGCCCAGTTTGATTTCACCGATTTCCTCAAGCAGATGCGCCTAATTAAACGCATGGGATCCTTGGCAGGGCTGCTGAGACTGATGCCGGGGATGGGCAAAATCAGCGAGGAACAACTGCAAAAGGGACAAGACCAACTGGCCCGCGCCGAAGCCATGATCAACTCCATGACCCCCGAAGAGCGCCGCAACCCGGATCTGTTGGCCCGCAGCGTCAGCCGCAAACGACGGGTGGCCCGCGGATCTGGCCACAAGCTGGAGGATGTCAGCCGACTGGTCAGTGATTTTCAACGCATGCGCGACATGATGCGCAACATGGGCATGGGTGGCGGTTTTCCCGGTATGGGTTGGGGGGGTGGGCGTACCTCTCTTCCCGGCGGGGATCCCAGTTGGCGCGGACGTTCAACGGCCTCTCCCTCTCGGCAACAGCCCAGCCGCAAGCCGGGCAAAGGTGGGGGCAAAAAAGGGGGCGGCAACCGCGGATTTGGGGGCAAGTAGGATAGGACTATGCCCTTCCACGTTGTTTTGGTTGCCCCAGAGATCCCGGCCAATACGGGGAATATCGCCCGCACCTGTGCAGCCACCGATACGCCTCTCCATCTGGTGGATCCTCTGGGGTTTCGCCTTTCGGATCGCTACCTCAAGCGGGCGGGGCTGGACTACTGGCAGCATGTCCAACTGTATCGCTACCCCTCTTGGTCTGCTCTGGTGCAGGCCCACCCTGAGGCCCGGTTCTGGTGTTTTAGTGTGCGCGGCAAAGCCCTCTATACGGAAGTAACCTATCAGCCGGGAGACTGGTTGGTGTTCGGTAGCGAAAGCCGGGGGTTGGATCCTCTGTTCTTGGAAACCTATCCCAGCGTGCGCATCCCACTGCGGGGGCCGGTGCGCAGCCTGAACCTCAGCAATGCCGTAGCGATTGCCCTTTTTGAGGCGCTACGTCAGCAGGGATCCCTGACAAAAGAATAAGTGGTCGGGTTGGCCCTGATATAATAGCTACTTCTCCCCGTCAGGAAGATGTGTGCTCTGCAGTATCTGCGCCCCGACTTGCTCTACCTCAAGCCCTACGACGCTGTGCCAGCCCCGGCTGCCGACAAGCTGGATGCCAATGAGTTCCCCCTCGATTGGCCGGCGGGCTTCAAGCAGAAGCTCTCCCTCCTTTGGGAAAAGGGGATCCCCAGCAACCGCTATCCCGATGCCCACCACCGGGGCCTGAAGCAGGCCATCGCCGCCTATGCCGGAGCGGAGCCAGAGCAGATCAGCCTGGGCAATGGGTCGGATGAGCTGATCCGCTCCCTGCTGATTGCCACCTGTCTGGGCGGGCGGGGCGGCATTTTGGTGGCAGAGCCCACCTTCTCCATGTACGCCATCCTGGCCCAGAGCCTGGGGATCCCAGTGGTGCGGGTTCCCCGCGACCCGGAGACGTTTGCTCTGGATCTAGAGCGATGTCAACAGGCTTTGAGGGAGCATCCGATTCGGGTGGTGTGCCTGGTGGATCCCAACTCGCCGACGGGGAACGGCCTGACGGCTGCAGAGTGGGAGTGGGTGGAAGGGCTACCCGAAGAGATTCTGGTGATTTTGGATGAGGCCTATTTTGAGTTCAGCCGGCACACAGCCCTGCCCAAATTGGCGGAGCATCCCAACTGGGTAATCTTGCGCACCTTCTCCAAAGCCTTTCGCCTGGCGGCCCACCGGGTGGGCTATGCTGTGGGTCATCCACAGCTTATGCAAGTGTTGGATGGGATCCGCCTGCCCTACAACCTCACGGCCCTTTCTCAGTGGGCGGTTCAGATGGCTTTGGAGCATGCCGAGGAGCTTTTGGCCGACGTGACGCTAATTTGTCAGGAGCGGGAATCCCTTTATCAAGCTCTGCAGGAGCTGCCAGGGGTGCGGGTGTGGCCCAGCCAAGCCAACTTCCTCTACTTCCGGGTGGCCGGCTGGGATCCCCAAAAGCTGCAGCGGGCCTGGCAGGAGCTGGGGACTGGTGTGCGCTACACGGGTGGGGGGCTGCGTCTGACGGTGGGCACCCCTGAAGAGAACCGACGGGCCTTGGAGCGCCTGCGCCAAATCCTGCAATAGGCCTCCCGGCCTGCGTTCGGAGCCAGCCTAGGTGGATGGGTCGGCGCGCGAAAAGCGCTGGATCAAGCTGTGCACCTGCTGCAAGTGTCGTTCGTCCAGATGCTCCAGCGCCTGGGCGATTTCCGCTCTGAGTCGGCTCTGGGTGTCGGTTTGGGCCCGCTGCAGCAGCCAACTTTGGACAGGGCTGGGGTGCTCCACAAAGTCAAGCGCCCAGGGATCCCGTTCGTCCAGCTCAGGTTCTGCCTGGGGCAGCTGCTCCCTCCAACGCTCTTGAGCCTGTCGAAACTCCTCCGCCAAACGATCTGTTGGGCGCCCCTCCGCTTGGAGAACCTCTTGATACCTTTGGTGGGTCACCAGCCAGCGCTGCCGAATTTGAGAGCGTTGCTGCCTGGTCAGCCTGCCGGTTCTGCTTTCGGTGAAGCGCTCGTAAAACCTGAGCGTGTCTCGGTAGTGGCCCAATCGCTCACAAGCCAAGCCTACCTCCAGGGGCTGTAGCCACCAGGCCCGCTCCATCTGTGTGCTGGTAACCACTTCCTGCAGAAAATCTCGCAGCCCAGGGGATTTGCGCCTTAAGTCTTCCCAGTTGGTCCGGATATCCCGGGCCATGGCAGCCACCAGCTCGTAGTCATGTCCCCGCTGCCACGCCTGAGGATGGGCCTGCACCGTTTTCCAGAGCTTCTCCCACTCTCGGCACTGGATCAGAACTCGCAGCATCAGCGGCCAGTCTTTCAAGCGCTCCAGACTGGTGACGACGTCGCCGATGTACTCTGCCCACTCGCCTGTGAGGGGACGTCCTGCCTCTTGCCATCGGTCCAGCACCACCGAGTCTTGGCGGTCTTTGGATAGCCACCTCACCTTGCCGGGAAGGGGTTCCAGGTGGATCTTGGCCCGGTAGTAGGGGGAATGCTCCGTTTGGCCCCCCTGATCCCAAACCTCTACCGCCCGCTCAAATTCCTGCCGATAGAAGTGACAGATACCCCAAATCTTGTAGTACTGATTCGCGAACGGCTGCCGCTGGCCGAGAAAGGCCAGACGTCCCTTCAAAGCCTCAAGGGTCTCTTGCAAAAACCGGCTGCGGTCCTCTTCCTGAGGGCGGAAAGTTCCCAAGTTGTTGAGAACTTGCTCAAGCTCTGCCAAAAATTGCTGTACACACTCTTTCCAGGTGGAATCCGTTCGTGTAAGCGGGACGAAGTCCCTATCTTTGGGGCTGACTTCAACGCTCAGCCAATCTCGCACCTGCACCACCTGTCGGAAGCGCTCCATAGACTTGACAGAGGTTCTTTGGGTCGCCACCATCAAGTCCACCAAGGGGCTGTAGTCTGGGATCCCAGGACATCCAGCAAAGTAGGCGGCGTTACGCTGCAGCTCCAACCAGGCCTTCCCTCTCCAAAAGCACTCCCAGGCTTCTCGTTTAAGATTTTTGTTGGGCAAAGCAGACTGCTCCAGGCTCAGGAACTTTTGCCCTGCGGAAACGTAATCCCTCTGGAGCTTGAGGAGCCAGGCCTGACATTCCTGTTCTAGAGGTGGTTTTTTTGCCTTCCGCGCCAGAGTTTGAACATCCTCCAGAAGTTTGAGGTTGCCCTCCTCGATGCCGCGCCTGAGAAGCTCAAGAGCTGCCTCCTGCAGATCTTCCAAGCTTGTATTGGTCCAGTACTGGATATTGATGCCTTTGACAGGGTAACCCAATACCGGTGGGTCGGTCTCCCATTCCGACCGATCCGGTTGCAGAGAAGGATGATCGAGCCAAGAGTTGGATTCTAAGCTTGGATCCCAGAACTCCCGCCAACCGGCAGAGGTGTCCACAATGGCCAGGGCCTCGATGGGGCGGGTAATGCCGACATACAATTGGTTGAGAAAATAATGGATTTGCAGGGATATCGCCTCCCCAGCTCCTCGGGCGTAATAATTAAGCTGCCGGTTAAAGTTTTGTCGATAGGCGTTTCCAAACTTGTAGAGGATAACTTTTTTGAACTCCATTCCTTTAACAGACGTAGCAGTTTGCAGGAGCGGTGGTTTAAGATTCTGCTTCAATTCCTCGGCAAAGATCTTCTGGAGTTCGGGATCCTGACGCACGTAGTTCAGCTCCTCTCCCACAGGACAGGGTAAGATACAGACTGTTCCTGTGAGATCACTAAGCATTTTTCTAAGCTCATCTTCGATTAAGTTTCTTTCCTGACCATCCAGCACAAACCTTTGAACCGGCATGCCCTGCTCATGGGGACGCCAGGGCTGTTGGGGATAGATTTCTCGACTCTTGCTGAGAACTCGCCGCCACAGGTTGACTACATTGCTAAAACGAGTAACTTGTGGATTGCTGCGATAGTTGTTTCTCAGCTCCTGCGGGCCTGCAATCTCAAAGGGATGGCTCGGCAACAAGTAGGCGCGGATATGCTCGTAGAGATATTTTTTCAGAGCAGCCCAACGAAATCCCGTTGGGTTAATGGTTTGCAAGGGATCCCCGGCAAAGGCATAGGGCAGGCGATCAATAGCCCAATCCAACTTGTATTTTCCCCAAGGAGATAAGCAAAAAATGATATTCAGCTCAAGTTGGGTAAAGTCCTGAACCTCATCGCAAAAAATGACTGGATGAATAGGATTAAGAGTGCCATTTTGCAGCACATCTCTGGCCAAATCTTGGTCATCCCAGTAGCCCTCGTGGGTGGTTCGATCCCGGTAACCCGGCCAAATCTCTTCGTAAATCCGCTCGAAGGCTTCTTCATCCACACTGCGGTCGGCCTCAGGCAATTCTCGGTAGCTATCGGGATCCAAATAGTCACTGACCTCATAGCCTTTGATTAGCGTGCGAATGGTGTGCCAAGCCAGCTCTACATCGCGGCGGCGACCACAATACCAGCTCTGAAATCGATAAAAATTGACATACCGATCCGGTTGGTAGCGTTCTTGCCGCTCGGCAGGAAGGCAGTTCAGCAGGTAATCCTGAAAAGTGCTAAAAAAAGTTTGACATTGCTGAATTTCCTCCGTGGAGAAGCTGCACCCCTCCTCCCGATAGCGGTGGCTGATGCGCAAAATTGAACTTACCCTGTCGCGGGCTTGCTGCACCAAGCTTGGGCTGTAGGTCAAAAAGAGAGGGCGGTACTCAAGAGGTCTCTGTTTTGAAGTTTTGAGGTAGTGGCTGCAATAGTCGGCAAAGCGGTAGTACAACATCAGAGATTTGCCACTCCCGGCCCTTCCGTTGATCAGTAGGGGCATGGATGTGCTCTGCAGGATTTCTTCCTCCTCCATGGACAAAGCCAAATTTCCCTCTGTGATCTCCTGCATTTCCAACCAAATGGTCTCATCCGCCACCATGTAGTCGGGGTAGGCGCGACGGGCGTACCGCTTCCATACCTCCAAAGGTTGCGGGTGCTGGAGAATATCCGGCTGCTTGGCTTTCATCCCAAAGAGGCAGGTTTGGCATCCCAGATCAAACCGTTCCCTCTGCTCTGGGGCGTGGTCGTAAACTCCAATGAGAAATGGAAACAATCTCCCCGGCTGCTCGCACGCTTGTACCAAGCTGACGGCCAGATACAGGGGTCCCTCCTGCCAGCATTTGACCTCTGCCTCCAGATAAAACGGCGGGAGCTGCCGGTAGAGCCTGCCTTCAATGTCATCTACCAAGCGGGATACTGCTTGGTAAGCCTGGCGCCGCTGCTCTGGAGAAAGGGCCCGTACTTGCCGAACCCATTCCCCACTTTCCAACACCAGCCGCTCCTGCGGATTGGGAGCATTCAAGAACTGTGTCCATTCATACAGCTCGTCGGGCAGAGGGGGGAGATGGTTTGGCGGATCCCCTGGTTCGTGCCGCTGCGCCAGCCACGCCTGCAAACGGTCATCGGGCACCCAGCTCCGCACCCGTTCTTGATAATCCGGATCTCGCCGTCGGTCTAAGAACTCCCGGTATTCGTGACTGCCTCTCGGCCAGAGGCCAAACAAAACCAGAACGGGTACCTCGCCTACATAGCGCAGCTCCCCCACCAAGCGAATGTTGTTGCGGAGATTACGCTTCCAGTAAGGGTAACGAACGTCAAACAACTGGCTCAAAAGGGTGCGACCCCCCTCTTCCAGCCGTTCTATCAATGCTTCTAGGTTGCACTGGGTTTTGCTTCCCAGAAATTCCTCCGGGCAATATACATACATGGGATCCCGCCGGGTATACTTGGAAGCCATCCTAGTGCCGGACTACTGGCGAAAATTGCCGCTGTGCCAAAAGTCTTAATTTTTTTCATAATCCCCACGTAGCCCACAACTACCTATGTAGCCATTTGCAAACTCACAAAACATCTCGATTCAAGCTTTTGTAAACTACCCGACACCCGCGCTACGCGCAGGGTGCGGGCTTTATCCCAATCCCTAGCGGCCCCAGAGGACAGCTAAGTTTCGGAAT
>NZ_JANSIB010000014.1:0-7803 GCF_047461895.1 Synechococcus sp. R55.8
TGACGCTTCAACAGCATTGGTGGATCCCCCAGCTTGGTCTGGGGGATTTTTTTGTTCTCTTTGCTGGGGTGATCTTTCCCAGAGCTTTTCTAGAGTTAAATTGGGGCCATTGCCTCTGTGACTTAGGGATATGGCAATCATTTCTTCTCGGGATACAGGCCAGAACGCTGAGGGCCCCAAGCGGCGGCAGCAAAAGTCTTCAGCCTGGAGAAAAGAAGGCAGAGAGTTGAGCTTTGCTGGGGAAAGGGGAGCGGATCCCTCTGCCCTGTTGCAGCCGCAAGCCCACCCTGGCGAAGCCCAGGAAGAATCCCTGCGCCCGCGCACCCTAGCGGAATATATTGGCCAGACGGAACTTAAAGAAGTGCTCTCCATTGCCATTGCGGCGGCCCGCGCTCGCCAAGAGCCTCTGGATCACCTGCTGTTCTACGGCCCGCCTGGTCTAGGCAAAACCACGGTGGCAGCAGTGCTGGCGGCAGAAATGGGATCCCAGTTCTACATGACCACCGCGCCGGCTTTGGAGAGCCCCCGCGACATTGCCGGGTATTTGGTGCGCTTGAAGCGGGGGGATGTGTTGTTTATTGACGAGATCCACCGCCTGCCCAAGGTTACAGAAGAATTGCTCTATCCGGCGATGGAGGATTTTCGTCTTGATATCACCATTGGCAAAGGTCGCTCTGCTCGCATCACCTCTCTGCCCTTGGAACGCTTTACCCTCATCGGGGCCACAACCCGCATTGGCGCCCTCACTTCTCCGCTGCGGGATCGCTTTGGCCACGTGCAACGGCTGCGCTTTTACGAGCCTCACGAGCTGGTGCAGATCGTGCTGCGCACGGCTCGCCTCTTAAATGTCTCCACCGATCCTGAAGGGGCTGCAGAGATCGCCCGCCGTTCTCGGGGCACGCCCCGCATTGCCAACCGCCTGTTCAAGCGGGTGCGAGATTACGCCCAGGTGCGAGGGGATGGCCACATTAGCCAAGAAGTGGCAGCAGCCGCTCTGGAGCTGTTCCAGGTGGATCCCATGGGTTTGGATTGGATCGATCGCAAGCTGCTGACGGTGCTGGTGGAGCAGTTCGGTGGAGGGCCAGTGGGCTTGGAGACGATGGCCGCGGTGACGGGTGAGGATCCCCAAACCATTGAAGAAGTGTATGAGCCTTATCTGCTGCAGATCGGCTACCTGCAGCGCACGCCCCGGGGTCGAGTGGTTACCCCTGCTGCGCTACGGCATCTGGGCTATGAAGCCCAATCCCCCCTGCCTTTGTGGAGCTAACTCGTCTCTCCCCTCACCCCCGACCCCTCTCTCACAAGAAAGAGAGCAGTTGAGAGCCCCATCTAGCTACGGTCATTGCCCACAGGGCTGAAGCTGGGCACCACCAGCTCGCGGTTTTGCTTGGTAAGGCGACCGTACAGCTCCTGCGTGTTGGGGAAGTTGGCCGCCGGCAAGGTGGGGAAGCGGCGATAGGGCACCGTGTCCTCGCCGAAGAGATCCCGATACTCCTGGGTGTTCAGCAGGGCGCGCACAAAGGCTTTCACCCCCTGGGTGGCCAAGATCTGGTTGTACTTGCGGATCTCCTGCTGGTTGAGAGGAGCACGGCCCAGGAAGTGCTTGGTGCCCAGCTCGATCACCTTGGTGTTGGGATAGGGGGCATAGAACTCGGAGCGGTACAGCTCGGAACACCCCAGGGCCTCGATGAACTCCTTGACGGTGATCTCGCCGTTGCGCAGCTTGGACTCGGCAGAGCTGAGCTCGGCGCTGATGTTGTAGATGTCCATATCCCGCTCGAAGACCTGCCGGTAGGCGGCGCGGATGAGGTTGTTGACTTCCGCTTTGTTGGCCAGGCTGGTGAGCTTGAAGACAGGGATCTCTTGGCGTACCTTGGGCACCCCCTGCTGGGCCCGCCGCTGGATTTCCAGCTCGCCGGAAGGCATATCCCGAGGCTGACCCAACTTGACAAAGAGAGGGATGTCGTCGTCGGTGCGAATGGGCTTGGTCACTGCCATGTCGGTGGAGCCGGGGCGCATCCGCCGCAGCGCCAGGCCGCCAGGGGTGAGGTAGCGCTCGTAGGGCACGATATCTTCCCCGAAGACCCGCTGGTACTCCTCGCCGTCCAAGATGGCATCCACCACCGCGTAGAACCCCTGCTTGGAGGCAATGTCAAACAGGCGGTTCATCTCTTGCCGTCCGTAGGTGGGTCGGCCCAGTAGCTTGCGGTGGATGAACTCGATGGCTTTGCAGACATACAAGCTGGACCAGTACTTGTTGCGGAAGAGATCCGACTTGGCCAGTTGGCGCACAAACTCTTTGACGGGAATTTCCCCCGACTCCAGCTTGATCTCCCAGCGGGTCAGCCGTTGGCCTTCGTAGGGCACATAGCCGTATACCTGTTGGTAGCAGGCGCGGATCACCGCCTGGGTGGATCCCTCGCTGCCGACAATGCCGGCCCGCACCCCCAGCCGTCGGCTGCGATCTCCCGGAGTCTGGGTGAGCTTGAAAACCTTCGGGCCAAGGCTGCCGGGATCCCCTGCTGCTCTGGGATTGGTGCGCTCGTTGGTCAGGGCAAAGCCGCGCCGGATGAGGATGCGCTTGACATCTTTGTTGAAGGGAGCAGGGCGGGCGCTGAGGGAACGGGTTTCCTTGGGGAAGATGGCCCCAAATTGGATCTCCAGCGGGTCATTGCCGGAGCCATAGGCATGCTGATCCGGCAGGGGCCGGTTGTAGCGGGCAAAGAGGGTAATGAACTGGGGCACCTTGCGGCGCGGGGCAGCGTAGGTGTAGAGGTCGAACTTGGCTCCCCAGTTGGCGCTGGTTTGGGCTTCTATCCCCAGCTTGCGCAGGTAGGGCACCGTCTCCTCGCCGAAGTAGTCCCCGTACTCGCGGCTGTCCACCAGGGCGTCCACCAGGCCGGCCAGGCCCTTGCTGGAGACGATGGAGAAGTAGGTCTGCACTTCCTCGCGGGTTTCAGGGGCCCGGCCCAGGAAGTGGCGGAAGGCCAGCTCGACAACGCGGCTGTTAATGTAAGGCTCGTAAAACTGCTTGCGGTAGAGCTCCGATTTGCCCAGGCGGCGAATGAACTCCTTCATGGAGATCTCGCCGTTTTTCACCTTCGACTCCAGGTTGGAAAGCTTGAGGCCGTAGGCGCGGCGGATGTCCCGCTCAAACACCTGCCGGTAGGCGGCCTTGATGACTTCTTCCTTCTCGGCGTTGGACAGCCCCGGCTTCATGGCAAAAACGGGAACTTTTTCGGCAGCCAAGTTGTAGATCTGGGGTAGCTGCAGCCCCTGCAGGGGCAGGCCGTCGGCGGTGCTGGCGTTGCGCTGCCGCAGCTTGTCGGAAGGGGCGGGAGCGATGAACTCGCTCAGCAAAACATCGAAGTATTGGTTGATGATGGCAACCGCTTCGGCATCTTTGCGGAAGTAGCCAGCCGCTGCCCGCTTCATCTCTTGAATGGCGACAATGGTGGCCTCGGCGGAGCAGGCGTTTTCGATGATCTCCCGCAGGCCGCGGGTGTTGACGGCGATGATGCTGGGATCCCCGGCCACCAGGGCGTAGGTAACGTAGCGCAAAAACCAGCTCAGATCCCGCAGCGATTTGCGCATGTTGGCAGCTCCGTAGCGGGAGATGTTGATGGGGCGGAAATTGGGGGGAATCTCCACACCGCTGGCGCTAAAGATGTTGCGGATGGCCTCAATGAATCCGCCGGTGGATTCCACGTAGAAGGCAGTACCCAGCTTGAAGGCTTCTTTCTCGTCTTGGGTCGCTTCTGGCCGCTCCAGATAGGCCATGGGCGAGCCCCCTGTGAAGATGCGGTTGGCTGCCCGGCTGACGATGATTTCCGAATTGGCCGCAATGACCTCGGCAATCTCTAGCCGTTTCAGGCCGCTGGAGAAAAAGTCCTCGAGGCGATCCAGCTCGGTGCGTCCCAGATAGCGATCCTGCTGTTCCGCCTGGGAGATGGTCGATACAGGCACGGTTTGGTAGAGACGGGGGTTGGAAACGACTGCGCCAGCGGATACGTTGATACCCATCGATCTTTTAAACTCCGTTTTGATCGAAAAAACTGCCGACAAAGGCCGAGGACAGTGCCATCGAAGGGGGTGAAGAGGCTGACCCACGACTGGAGGAGCATCCCTCTCTGAGCTGAGAAGGATCGATGCCCGATCCCTGAGGGGGAAGCCAAGCCTAGAATACTAGGGGCACGGGCCCAGAGTGGGGAGGTTGTTGCAGTTTGTAACACTGTTTCTCATCCACAAAGACATGGCTCCCAACCCAGCTCTACCCCCCCATCTGTTGTCTTCTGCTTTTCTCCTTGAGGATTGGGAGCAGGGGCATTACGAGCACGTCATTCAGGTCTTGCAGCAGCGGCTCGAGCAGGGATCCCCCTCTCCAGAGCTGTATTGGGAGCTGGGAGCCGCCTATCTCCTGCTGGGTCGGGAACTGGAGGCGCAGCTGGTGTGGCAAGAGGGCTTGGCGATGCTGCAAGCGGGGGGGGTGGCCGAATCCGAGGCCGTCTACCACCTGCTGAGGAGCTTGCAGGCTTTGGCGGAAAGCCTGTGGGAGAAGGGCCATTGGCCGCAGGCAGCAGCTCTGTATCGGCAGCTTCTGGAGTTGGGGGATGGACAGCTGGAGCTGTCTTCTGGCCAGGCTTTGGCTGCTCACCGCATTGGCCTGACCCAAGAGCGGAGCCGGCTGTGGGCTGCGGCAGCGGAGTGGTTTGAGCGGGCTTGCCAGCAGGATCCGACAGCGGCAGAGAGTTTTTGGCGCTGGGGCTTGGCCCTGATGAAGCTGGGCCGTTTGCGAGAGGCGATTTCCCCTCTGCAGGAGGCTGCGCGGCTGCGCCCTGAGTGGGGGGATCCCTGGGTACAGATGGGCTTGGCGTGGCTGGATCTGCGGGATCCAGTTCAGGCTGTGGGGTGTTTCCAGGAGGCTGAGGCGCGGGGCACCGGGACAGCGCAGCTCTACAGCTACTGGGCGGAAGCGGAAGTGCGGTTGGCTCACCCTGAGGCGGCTTGGGAGAAGGTTTGCCGAGCGGTGGCAGCGGAACGGAATTGGGTGCAGGCGTGGTGCGAGGGCAGTGGCAGAGAAAGCCCTCTGCGGTCTGGACTGGAGCAGGCATGCAGGGGAGAGGGATCTGCGAGGATCCCCGATTTCCTGTACTCGGCTTGGCGGCAGCGTTGGGCTCCAGAAGGCGTTGCCCTTCAAGCGGACTCTTTTTCCCAGAACACCCCCCCTACAACCGACTTCTGGCCGGTGCCAACCCAGGGTTACCTCACCACCCGGCAGTGGCATCAGGCCACGGGCGAAGGGGACTACCAACCCCTGGATCCGGTGGGGGTTCTCTGTCTGAAAGCGCCCCCTGCGGCTGATCCCGCCATTTTGCAAAAGTTGCGCCCGCAGCGGATCCCCTTGGCAGAGACCTTTGTCGCCCAGATCCCCCGAGGATCCGTCCACGTGGGCCACTATCCCCGCCACCTCTACGCCAGCTTTGCCAGCGGGGTGCTCACCCGCCGGGGAGAATTGCTCGCCGATCTATCCCTGAGCTTGCCGCCGCCGGAGTTCCTCGACTGGGACTACAGGCCAGATCACCTGCGACACCACCCCCTGCTGGGCTTGCCCCATCTCCCCCCACCGATCCCACTGGATGGCCCCGTTGCCCTTTTGCCCTTGGGGGCAGTTAATTACTTTCACTGGATGGTGGATATTCTGCCGGCCCTCGATATCCTGCAGCGGTCGGGCGCCCTGGAAAAGGACATCCCCATCTTGATCCACGGGTATCAAAGAAAGCCCTTTCAGGTGCAGAGCTTGGCTGCTTTGGGGATCCCAGCCGAGCGCATCCTCAGCTTTGAGCAGTTGGGGGGATCCCATCTGCAAGCCCAAAACCTGATCGTGCCCTCGGCAGGCGCTCCGGTGGGGTGTTTGACGCCTAGGGGATTGGAGGTGCTGCGGCAACTGGCCCAGCCGAGTTTATCCATTGACCCCTTACAACCGCGGCGAATTTACATCTGCCGTCGCTCTGCCCGCTGGCGGCGGGTGATCAACGAAGCGGAGGTGCTAGCCTGTTTGCACCCTTGGGGATTTGCACCGGTGCAAATGGAAACCCTTTCTCTTCAAGAGCAAATAGCCCTAATGCAAGGGGCAGAGGCGGTGATCGGGATCCACGGGGCGGGCCTAACCAACCTCGCCTTTTGTCAACCCGGCACCACCGTCATCGAGATCTTGCCCAGCAATGCAGTGCTTCCCTATTTTTGGAGTATTGCTCAGGTGGCAGGGTTAAGGTATTTCCCCTTGGTGGCGCCTGTTTGCGATCCGGCTTTGGTGGCTCTTCTTTCCAGCCCCGATTTGGATCGAGAAGATGCCTGGGTTCGGATCCCGGACTTGCTGAATGTGCTGGAACAGACAGGGATCAAGGGATGATGGGATCGGAGGGACTCGAACCCTCACGTTCTTGAGGAACAACGGATTTTAAGTCCGTAGCGTCTACCATTCCGCCACGATCCCAATCTGTCGGCAATAGCCGTACTACTCTACCAAACTGCTTGCCTTGGGGGGGCAAGTCTTTAAGTTGGTTCACCCAGCCCTGCAGTGGAGGGTATGAAGTAGGGGATTGCTGCCCCTGCTGATGGGATCCCTGCTGTGCCCGCTGGCTTGAAGCTCCTACAACTTCTCTTTCAAAAAAACGTTGGCCACCCAGATCCCCACCACCGCCAAGGCGGCCATCCCATAAAAGGTATAGCTATAGCTGCCCATCCTATCGCGAATTTGCCCCGCGATCATCGTTCCCACCAAGGCCCCAACTCCATAGGCGGTAAACACAATGCCGTAGTTCTGGGCGTAGCGTTCGGGATCAAACAAGCGCAGGGTCAGGGCGGGAGCCATGGCCAGCCACCCCCCCAGGCAAAACCAAAGCAAGGAAAAAGTTACCCAGTAGGCCAGAAGGGATCCCTGAGGAGGCAGGAGCATCAGCCCACAGGCCAGCAGGATCAGCCCATAGGAGCCCGTAGTGACCTGATGGGGATGTAATCGATCGGCCAACCAGCCAAACAGAGGACGGCTGAGCCCGTTGAAAATGGCGAAGAGAGCCACGCTGTTGGCAGCCGCAGGGGGATCCAGGCCGATCAGCTCTTCCCCCACGGGGCCGGAAATCCCAATGGCGCTTAAACCGATCAGAGTGCCGATGGCGTAGCAGATCCACAGGCCATAGAAGGAGGGGTTTCTCAGCAGAGGGAGAGAGCGCCTAGAAGCCGGTAGAGGGTGATCTGGGCTGTCCGTGGATTTTCTTGGAAAAGATGGGGAAGGGATCCAATCGGGGGGAGGAAATCTCAGTTGGGTTGCGATCCCCAGGATCACTGCCGCGAAGAGGATCCCCAAAATCAGCAGCGTAGGTCGAACCCCCAGCGCCTCGATCAAGCGGTTGGCTAGGGGAGCGGTAAGCAGGGGGGATAGGCCAAAGCCGATAATGGTGGACCCCACCGCCAATCCCTTGCGATCCGGGAACCAACGGGCTGCCACGGCCATTGGCACTCCATAGGCTATTCCCACACCGCTGCCGGCAATGACTCCATAGCAGAGGGCAATCCACCCAATGGAGGGGGCGAAGCTGGCCAGCCCATAGCCCAGGCCCACCAAGCTGCCCCCCAGAGCCAGTACTCGGCGGGATCCCCAGCGGGGGATGACAAACCCTGTGATGGGCATGAGGGTAGCGTAAAACACGAGGGCAACGGTGTAGGGCAGCAGGCTCTCACTGGCCCCGATCCCCAGCTCTGTTTCCAGAGGCTTGCGGAAAATGCTCCAGGAATAGACGGTTCCCA
>NZ_JANSIB010000014.1:7903-34793 GCF_047461895.1 Synechococcus sp. R55.8
CCCAGCTCTGTTTCCAGAGGCTTGCGGAAAATGCTCCAGGAATAGACGGTTCCCAGGCAAAGAAGAACCAGGAGCCCCAGGAGGATAAAAAGCCATCTCCCTCCATAGGCTGGTTGTCTATACAAAGTAATGGGGGATCCAACCCTTTTCATGGGTATTTGGAGCTTGTTAGCTTGTGGGGGCGTGGGGTAGCTAAGCCCCGCACTGTAACCGTAGCATCAGTGTCGGGATACAGATACCCCCACATGGTGTATGATGGGGGTAGTTGTACAAAACGGCGTTGCCGGAATCTGGTACAACTACGCGGTAGGGCATTCCGTGTCTGCGCGTGGAGGGTTCTTGCGAAGGCTCCCCGATGAAGCGCGAAGCCCACGCTGTACCTGTAGGGTCAGCGATGGGAGTATGTCACAGCTGAGTTCAACCCATTCTCTCAGCCCTTTCGAGGATGAGCCGATAGGAATAGAATTGCTTGAATTGTTCAGCCAACCGTTGGCTAGAGGCGTTTGGCCTCTACTGTCTTGGGCAGAGACAAAGGCTCCGGCAGCTCCGGGATGGACAATTCCCAACCGTTGCTCAAGGTGAAAATGGTTTCCCCGGCCTCTGAACGGGTGGCCACAACCGATTCTTCCAGATCTTTTTTGGGAACGTAGACCATCAAATGCCCGTAGGCACTTTCGTGCAGGATGACTTTCATAGCCCTTTCTCCACAAGTTCCAGCTCTTGGGCACGGCACCCCACCACCAAGCCTTTGGCCAAGCAGTGGACGGCATAGACGTAAAACCGTTGTAGAAAGGTGCCAATGGAAATCACGTAACCTTCGTCGCCCGGAACGGCCAAGATTTTCCCCACCGGCTGGCCGAAGAAGGTGCCATCGTTGCGGATGACCTTACGGATGCGGACTTTGTCGCCCAGCTCAAATTGGGGAGGGCGATCCAGCTCCAGTTCGTCGCTCATGGGGTACCTCCTGTGATTTCTGCCAACACCTGACAAAGCTCTTGGCGGGTTAGGCTGCGGCCTACTTGGCGCGCCCGTCGAGACACGGCTGCCAAAATGGCCTGAGATTTGGAAGTTTCCTTTCCGGACAAGCGGTTAGACAACATCGGGATGGCTCTCCTCTGGGATGGGTTCTGGAGTGTGTTGCGCCCATTGCGTCAGCGTTGCGCGGCAATAACGGGCCAGTTCCGCCGGTGGGATCGGATGCTTGCAGTGGGTGACGTGCTGCCGCACCTGTTCCAGGAGCTTTTCCAGTTGGCCAGGTGGGATCTGCTCGACAGGGATCCCCTGTTCCTTGAGGATCTGGAGCAGCAAATGCCTGCCGGAGTGTTTGCCCAACACCAGCCGCCGCTGGCTGCCTACCGCCTCTGGCGGGAAAGGCTCATAGGTCTGGGGATCCCGCAGCACTCCCGCCGCATGAATGCCCGACTCGTGGGCAAAGGCGTTGTCACCGACGATGGCCTTCCAGGGAGGTAGGGGAGCACCGCTGGCCCGCGCCACCTGTTGAGACAGCTCCCGCAAACGGCGGGTATCCACCCCAACATCGATCCCCAAGGTGCAGCGCAGAGCCATCACCACCTCTTCCAGGGGGGCGTTGCCGGCTCGTTCCCCCAGGCCGTTGACGGTGGTGTTCACCGACTGAGCGCCGGCGCGGATCCCGGCTAAGGCATTGGCAGTGGCCATGCCCAGGTCGTCGTGGGTATGCATCTCCACAGGGATATCGATGGCCCGCACCAGACGGCGAATCTGCTTGTAGGTGCTAAAAGGATCCAAAACGCCCACCGTATCGCAGTAGCGGAAGCGCCGACAGCCCCAGCTTTGGGCCATTTGGGCCAACTCGATCACCTGCTCCAGGGGGGTGCGGCTGGCATCTTCTGCCCCCACCGAGACCCACAGCCCTTGCTCCAAGGCCATCTCCACGCATTGGCGCAACTGTCGCAGCAGCCGAGGGCGATCCCCTTGGAACTTGGCAGCGATTTGCCGATCCGAGACCGGCACGGAGATGTGGATCCGCTTGAGGCCGCAACGAATAGAGGCGAGGATATCGCTGGGCACAGCCCGGTTCCACCCCAGCAGGTGGGCCCGCAGCCCCAGGCTGAGCATGGCGCGAATGGCTTCCGTTTCCACGGCGCCCATGGCCGGGATCCCCACCTCGATCTCGGGCACGCCAATGGCATCCAAGAGGGCAGCAATGGAGATTTTCTCGGGGATTTGGAAGGCTACCCCTGCCGCTTGCTCCCCATCGCGTAGGGTGGTGTCGTTGATGGTGATAGAGGAATTCATGGGATCCATCCTCCAAGACCTACGGCCCGCCTAGGCAATCGGTAACCGTCGATGGTGCTCCGCACCGCTAGCGGGACCCCGGTTGCGTCAGGGCAATCATGTCCAGGGTAGAAAGCTCAACCAAGTTGCCGCAGAATTCATCAGATTCCTGTAAGGCTTGGCTGTTCCTCTCAGCGGGGTGGAGTCTTTGGAGCAGGGGATCCTTGACAAAGTCCGACAAAGTCCGGCCTTTGGGATCCCGCTGCTCTGGCCATCAACGAATTAAGTCGAAGGAGATGTCGGTTTTGCCGGGGATGATGCTGCGCCGATCTGCCTCATCCAGAAGGGTGTTGACCAGCCAGTTAAGGAGGTTGAGCGCCCCCACATAGCCATAGGTGGGGTAGCGGTGCAGGTGGTGGCGGTCGAAGATGGGGTAGCCGATGCGCACCAAAGGCGTGCCCGTATCCCGCCACAGGTATTTGCCGTAGGAATTGCCGATCAGCAGATCCACCGGCTCGGTGAACATCAGAGAGCGCAGATGCCAGAGATCCTTGCCCCCCCAGACGGTTGCCCCCTGTCCATAGGGACTGGAGGCCAGCAGTGCCCGCGCCTCGGCTTCGAACTCCTCGTTGCTGTTGGTCACCACCACATGGATCGGCTCCGCTCCCAGCTCCAGCAACAGGCTGAGCAAGCCCATCACCAGATCCGGATCCCCATACAGGGCTACCCGCTTGCCGTGGATCCAGGCTTGGGAGTCCGTGAAAGCATCCACCGCCCGGCCCCGCTCGATCTCCAGCTCGGCGGGAATGGGCTTGCCCGTTAACTGGGATAGCTGCATCAAAAACTCATCCGTGCCCCGAATACCCACTGGCCGCGCCGTCAGGGTGGGCCGACCCGAGGCCTCTGCTAGAAACTCCAGGGTCTTGGGCGTGGTGTAGCGCTGGAAGGAAAAAGTAGCCTCGGCGTTGAGGCATTGGGCAGCCGCCTCCAAAGGGGTTCCTCCGGGATACATGTGGAAAGTGCCGTCGTTGGGCGAATCCAAATAGTCGGAGTTGTCCGCCAGCAGGGTCAGCGGGATCCCAAATAAGCCGAAGATGCGCTTGATCTCCCGCAAGTTGCCCATGTAGGTATCGAAACCGGGGATGACGTTGATGTGGCCATTGCTACCCGTGCGGCCCACCGGCTCGGTGAGGGTGCTGAGAATGCTCTTGAGCATGTTGTCGTAGCCGGTGATGTGGGATCCCACAAAGCTTGGCGTGTGGGCATAGGGCACCGGGAAGTTGTGGGGAATAACTCCCTCATTTCTGGCCGTGGTGATGAAGGCTCCCAGGTCATCCCCGATCACCTCCGCCATGCAGGTGGTGCACACGGCGATCATCTTGGGCTTGTAGAGGGCGTAGGCATTTTCCAGTCCCTCGATTAGGTTTTTGAGGCCGCCAAACACCGCCGCATCTTCCGTCATCGAGGTGGAGACCGCCGAAAAGGGCTCCTTAAAGTGGCGGGTGAGATGGGTGCGAAAATAGGCCACGCACCCCTGGGATCCATGGACGAAGGGCAAAGTTCCCTCGAAGCCGACAGCGGCGAAGATGGCCCCCAAGGGTTGGCAGGCTTTGGCGGGGTTTACCGTCAGGGCCTCCCGTTGAAAGTTTTTCTCCCGGTATTCCCAAGATTTTGTCCATTCGGCCACCCGGGCCACTTCTTCCGGGGAAGGGAGATCTTCAAAGGTTTGCTTGCACTGCAGAAGCGCCTGATATTCCGGATCTTGAAACAGGCGGGCGTGATCTTTGATGTCTTGGATATCTTGCGGCATGGTCGGTCTCCTAATGAGGGGCAGGGGAAGGAAGGGCCGTTGGCGTCTGGGATCCCGGCGGCAAGCTAAGACTTCCAGGGGGCTTTGACCAGATCCCAGGTGGGGCTATTCAAAGCCAAATCCATATCGCGAGCGAACACGGCAAAGCCGTCGTAGCCGTGGTAGGGGCCGGAGTAGTCCCAAGAGTGCATCTGGCGGAAGGGCAAAGCCATCTTTTGAAAGACGTACTTCTCCTTGATGCCGGAGGCGATGAGATCTGGCTTCAACCTCTTGGCAAATTCTTCAAACTCGTAGCCGGACACGTCATCGTAGATGAGGGTGCCGTCGTCGATGTACTGGGTGGTGCGCTTGTAGTCGTCGCCGTGGCCGAATTCGTAGCCGGTGGCAATCACCTCCATGCCCAGCTCCCGGAAGGCCGGGATGACGTGGCGGGGCCGCAGTCCGCCCACCATCAGCATCACCCGCTTGCCCTCCAGGCGGGGACGGTACTTGGCAATGATGGCCTCGCTCTGGGGCTTGTACTTGGCGATCACCTGCTCCGCCTTGGCCTGAATGGTCTCGTCGAACCGCTGGGCGATGGCCCGCAGCGACTTGGCAATTTGGGTAGGGCCAAAGAAATTGAACTCCAGCCAGGGGATCCCGTAGGCTTCCTCCATGTGGCGGCAGATGTAGTTCATGGAGCGGTAGCAGTGGATGAGATTCAGCTTCACCCGAGGGGCAAGCAGCATCTCGTTCCAGGTGCCATCGCCGGAGAACTGGGTCACCACCCGCAGGCCCATCTCTTCCAGCAAAATCCGGGAAGACCAGGCGTCGCCGCCGATGTTGTAGTCCCCAATCAGGGCCACATCATAAGGGCCGGGCTCAAAGTTGAGGGATCCCTCCTTGGCTTTCTTGTCGGCAATGGGCAGAACCCAGTCCCGCACCGTATCGTTGGCGATGTGGTGGCCCAGGGACTGGGAGACCCCCCGAAAGCCTTCGCAGCGCACCGGTACCACCGGCTTGCCAATTTCTTTGGAAACTCTCTTGGCCACCGCCTCGATGTCATCCCCAATTAGGCCAACGGGGCATTCGGACTGGATGGTAATGCCTTTGGCCAAGGGGAAGAGTTCGCTGGCTTCCACCAAGAGTTTGGCCAGTTTTTTGTCCCCCCCAAACACCACATCCCGCTCCTGGAAATCAGAGGTGAACTGCATGGTGCCGAAGGTGTTCACCCCGGTGATTCCCACGTAGTAATTGCGCCGTCCCGACCAGGAGTAGTAGCCGCAGCCCACGGGGCCGTGGCTGAGGTGGATCATGTCTTTGACCGGCCCCCACACCACTCCTTTGGAACCGGCGTAAGCACAGCCGCGGGTGGTCATGACGCCGGGGATCGACTTGATGTTGGACTTTACTCCGCAATCTGCTTTGCCCTCGTCATAGACGTTGAGGTGCTTAGCTCTCTTTTTCTGAGCTTTTTCGGGGTAGGTTTCCAGAACCTCCGTTACGATTTTCCGGGTTTCCTCTTTGAGGGTACTTTTCAGAGTAGTCATGAGAACCTCAGCTATTGGGTGTCATGGATAAAAGCCACAGTGCGAAGGGGGGCTGAGGGAGGAAACCAGCTACCCCCAGCCCGTCTTTTCGGGGATCAGACAGGGGCCAGCTCTTTTTCGGTTTTGCCGATGAGGTGGGCGATTTTCTGGTCGTCGTCCAAAACGCCGAACTCTATCAACAACTGCTCCAGCTCATCCATAGAGATGGGGGTGGGGATCCTCAGATCCGTGTTGTTGATGATTTTTTTGGCCAAGGCCCGATACTCGTCAGCTTGGTTGCAGTCGGGGGAGTACTCGATCACCGTCATGCGGCGCAATTCCGCGTGCTGAACCACGTTGTCGCGGGGGATGAAATGCAGCATTTTGGTGTTCAGCTTTTCGGCCAGAGCTTCGATCAGCTCGATCTCGCGATCCACTTTGCGGCTATTGCAGATCAAGCCACCCAAGCGCACGCCGCCAGAGTAGGCGTATTTCAGCACGCCGCGGGCGATGTTGTTGGCCGCATACATGGCCATCATTTCGCCGGAGCAAACAATGTAGATCTCTTGGGCCTTGCCCTCCCGAATGGGCATGGCAAAACCGCCGCAGACCACGTCCCCCAGCACGTCGTAGCAGACAAAGTCCAGATCCTCGTAGGCACCGTTTTCTTCCAAGAAATTGATGGCGGTGATGATGCCTCGTCCGGCACAGCCAACACCAGGCTCGGGGCCACCGGATTCCACGCAGCGCACCCCTCTGTAGCCGGTGAGCACCACCTCTTCCAGCTCCACGTCTTCTACGGATCCCCGCTCAGCCGCCAGGTGAAGGACGGTGGTCTGGGCTTTGCAGTGCAACATGAGGCGGGTGGAATCGGCTTTCGGGTCGCAGCCGACGATCATGATCCGCTGTCCCAATTCGGCCATACCGGCAACGGTATTCTGACAGGTGGTGGATTTGCCGATACCGCCTTTGCCGTAGAATGCAATTTGTCTCATGGTTCAGTTCTCCTAATGAAGACTTGAGGAAAGACTTGGGGGCGACTTAAGGGTTAGAAATCTCTTGCCAATGGGCGCAACTGGTCGCATTAGCGAGACGGGATCCTTACTGCAAAGGATTTCAGCTCGCGGGAAGGCAGCCTTGGATCCCTTGGAATCCAAAAGCAAACCGGTTGAACGGTGGGGCTCTCCCGAATCGAGGCAGGAGATGGGGGAAGCGACGGGGAGTAACAGTGGGGCAGATCATAGGGCTCTCAGGCTTATCGAGAATGGGGAACTAGAGGGCATGCACGGTTAAGGTGGGCCACACCTGTTCTTGCAGGCGGGTTTCGATGAGCAACCGCAGCGTGTTTTGCTGGCTGGGGCAGGTGGTGCAGGATCCCTTGAGGCGTACCCACACCTGATCCCCTTCCAGGTCGTACAGCTCCACATCGCCGCCATCGGCCAACAGCAGCGGGCGAACTTCCTCCTCCAGGACGGCCTGAATGCGGGCGATCTTTTGCAAGGTGGTGAGGGGAGAGGGAGCAGCGGGAGAGGGCTCTGTCTGGTTTTGGGAGTTCCCTTTTGAATTTCTTGAATCTTCTGAAGGGGTTGCGTCAGTCTCGGCCAGAACGGCGGCGATCAGGTCTTCAATCTGGGCCAGGCAGGAACCACAGCCACCACCCGCTTTGCTGTAGGCTGTTACTTCCTCAGCGGAGGTGAGGTGGTTTTCCCGGATCAAGCGGCGGATCTTTTGCTCGCTGACGCCAAAGCAGGAGCAGACCAAAGCGCTGTCATCATCCGTGTGGTCAGGCAGAGGAAGGCCGCGATAGCTGTAGATGGCTGCCTCCAGAGCCTCTTGCCCCATCACCGAGCAGTGCATCTTGGCGGGGGGCAGGCCGCCTAGGTAGTCAGCGATTTGGCGGTTGTCAATCCGCAGGGCTTCATCCAGAGTGAGGCCGGTGATTAGCTCCGTCAGGGCCGAGGAAGAGGCAATGGCGCTGGTGCAGCCGAAGGTTTGGAAGCTGGCAGCCAAGATGCGCTCGCTGGCCTCGTCCACCTTTAAGTAGAGCCGCAGGGCATCGCCACAGGTGATGCTGCCCACTTCTCCCACCACCACCCGAACACCAGGCTCGGAGCTGGGATCCATCGCCCCTTGGTTTTTGGGGTGGTAGAAGAGTTCCAAAACTTTTTCGCTGTAGTCCCACATGGCTGGATCCTGAGTTGAGGATGCGAACGGTCGAGGGAAGATGAGTTTGAGGGGGGTCAGCGGCGAGCCAGTTCCCGCTCCTGCTGTTGCAGCCAGTCTTCCGCCTCGTGGCTGAAGGGGGAGATGGCCCGCAAATGCTCGATGATCCCCGGCAAAACCTCCAGCACCCGCTCCACCTCTGCCGGCTGGGTAAAGCGAGAGAGGCTGAAGCGGATTGAGCCGTGCAAAACGGTGTAGGGCAGGCCCATGGCCCGCAGCACATGGGAGGGCTCCAGGGATCCGGAAGTGCAGGCGGAGCCGGAGGAGGCGCAGATGCCGTATTTGTTCAGCCAGAAGAGGATCGCTTCCCCTTCCACGAACTTGAAGCCCAAGTTGGTGGTGTTGGGCAGCCGCTGAGTGGGGTGGCCGTTAACCTGGACATCCGGGATCCGCTGTAGCAAGCCCTGCTCCAAGCGATCCCGCAGCAGCCGCTCATGGGGATCCCCGAGGTGGGCTTGGGCCAGCTCAGCCGCTTTGCCCAGAGCGATGATGCCCGGCACATTTTCCGTCCCGGCGCGGCGGCCTCGCTCCTGATGCCCTCCCAGCAGCAACGGACGGAAGCGCAAGCCCCGCCGCACATAGAGAGCGCCGATCCCCTTGGGGGCATGCAGCTTGTGCCCGGAAAGGGTGAGGAGATCCACCGGCAGGCGCTGCAGATCGAGAGGGATCTTGCCCACCGCCTGTACTGCGTCCACATGGACAACAGCCCCATAGCTGCGAGCCAGGGATCCCACCGCCTCGATGGGGAAAAGCACGCCCGTCTCGTTGTTGGCGGCCATGCAGCTCACCAGGGCAGTATCGCCGGTCAGGGCTGCTTCCAACTCCAGCAAGTCCAGGCAGCCTTGCTCATCCACCGAGAGGTAGGTGACGCGGTAGCCTTGTTTTTCCAGGTGCTTGCAGACGTTGAGCACCGAGGCGTGCTCTACCTGCGTGGTGATGATGTGGCGCTTCTGGGGTTGGGCTGCCAAGGCTGCATAAATGGCCGTGGTGTTGCCTTCGGTGCCGCCACTGGTGAAGACAATCTCCGTCGGGTCGGCTCCCAGAAGGGCTGCCACCTGTTCGCGGGCTTGGTTGAGGGCACGCCCCACCTGGCCGCCAAAACTGTGCATCGAGGAGGGGTTGCCGTAGAAGGTCTGCAAATAGGGCAGCATCGCCTCCAGAACCAGGGGATCCACGGCGGTGGTGGCGTTGTTGTCCAGGTAGATCACGGGGTTCATACAGGCTCCGAATCGATACAAGGTAGGGGTTGGGCAACGTTAAACGGCTTGCGGAGCGTGGGAATGGCACTGCTTTGGGCAAATGCGAGCGCAAGCCTGACAGCCGATGCAGAGGGCGGCATTGAGGATGGTCATCACTTTGCGCTCACTTTCTTCTTCCTCTTCGTTGTCGACAAACTCGCCGTCTTCGTTGAGGGCTCTGAGGGCGAACACACCCCGGCCACAGACCTTGAGGCAACGGCTACAGCCGAGGCAGCGGGTGATATCCAGGCTTTCGATAAACTGTGGGATCCAGGGCAGTCCGCCTTTGGTGAGAGCAGTTACAGTAGCCATAGCCAAGCTCCAAAGCGAGATTTTTAGGATCGGGGAGATTTGCTGTCCAAGGTCTGGTTGACCAACCAGGTGCGGTAAAACTTGAGGGCCACCGTTTCGATGAGGTCGTAGTCTTCCACCACTTCGATGCCGGCCTCGCGGATGCGCTTCATGGGGCAATCGCCGATCTTGGAGACCAATACAGCTCGGCAATCCCGGATGAGATCCAGAATTTGCTCTAGGTTGTTGTCCTCGCCGGATCCCCCGTGGCAGTACTGCGGAACCTTGCGGTGGCCGACAAACTGCGCCCCACGGGCGTTGACCTCGTAGATCAAAAACTCCCGTGCATGGCCGAAGTGGCGATTGACCAGGCCGCCGCCTTTGCTGGCTACGGCCACCAGGATGGAGGGGCTGTCGGGAGGCAGGTCGGCTGTCCAGTGGGTCGGGGCTGCCTGCTGCTGAGCTTGCAGTTGGGCAATGCTTGCCTGTACCTGGCGGCGTTTTTCGGGGTCGTACTCGGGGGTCATCTGCATAAAGCGCTCCTTGGTGAACTCTTGGCTGCGGTCTTCCCCCAGAAGGCCCACCGCGTCCGCCCGACACTGGCGACAGTGGCGCATCATCCGCATGTTGCCGGAGCACCGATCTTGCAGGGCTTTCAACTCCTGAGGGGTGGGGCCCCGCTGGCCGATAAGGCCGAAGTAGGTGCCGTGTTCAGGCGCCGAGATCAGGGGCATGATGTTGTGCAAGAAAGCCCCTTTCTCCTGGATCACCCGGTTCACTTCCAAGAGGTGGGTGTCGTTGATGCCGGGAATGAGAACGGAGTTGACTTTGCAGAGGATGTCTGCCTCCCGCAGCAGATCCAGGCTTTCCATCTGCCGTTCGTGCAGGATGCGGGCTGCCTCCACCCCTCGAATGCGCTTGCGTCGCCAGCGGATCCAGGGGTAGATCCTGGCTCCGATCTCTGGATCCACCATGTTGATGGTCAGGGTGACGTGGTCGATGTTCAGCCGTTTGATCTCGTCGATGTAGTCCGGCAACATCAGGCCGTTGGTGGAAAGGCAAAGCTTGAGATCCGGAGCTTTCTCGGCGATGCGGGCAAAGGTCTCGAAGGTTTGCTTGGGGTTGGCCAAGGGATCCCCAGGCCCAGCAATGCCCACCACCGTCAGTTGCGGGATCTTGCCGGCAATCACCAGCACTTTGTGGGCGGCTTCCGCCGGGGTAAGCAGCTCGCTGACCACACCGGGCCGGCTCTCGTTGGCACAGTCGAACTTGCGGTTGCAGTAGTTGCACTGGATGTTGCAGGCGGGGGCTACCGCCACGTGCATGCGGGCGTAGTGATGGTGAGCTGCTTCGCTGTAGCAGGGATGGGTGGCGATGCGCTGCTGCAGATGAGGGGGGAGGGCCTGGCGGGGGCTGCTGCTGCAAGCGCAGGCCGATGGGGAAGGGGATCCCTGGCGGGGCGGAGTTGAAAGGGGCAGCATGGCGGGGTCAACCAGGGGATAGAACGTTACTGGCGGTTATATCAACTGCCCTCTGGCTGCTCCGTTGCACTCAGCACCGGTAGAACTGATCGAGTTTATTGGCTTTGTACTCAAGACCTGCAAAGCCCGATGGCAGGCCGAATCCAACTTTTTTTAGGGGTCGAGGGTCTGGTTTTTCAAGGCCGGGGATGCCGTATTTTGACCCAAAGGGGCGGGGGATCCGGCTGTGGGGAGGATCCCCGGAATCCCTGATTCGACAAGGGCTTGGGGCAATGCTTAAGAAATACTAAAAATCTGCTCAGATGCACTCAAGCGCCGCAGCCTCGGCTGCGTTTTGCATCAATTGCTACGATTTAATATCGTATCAGCCCAAAAGTGTATTGAAAATAGCCGTTTGAGTTTGAGGAAAGATCCCCCTGGGGCAAAGTCCTCGCCAAGGAAGTGAAGACTATTGCGGCGGCAGGCCGTCGGACTTTCTTGTTGTGACAGGGGGGATGTACTCGCTCAAATACCCATACCCTTCCCCAAAAATACCGGATCCCTGCGGGCAAAAGACTCAACCCCCTGCCCTCAGAAAAACTTTTTTTGCCCTCTGGGCCAAGCTTCCAGGGTTTGAGTACATCGGCAATAACTCAATCAATCCTGATCGCCCGCTGCCAAGCCTGAGCCACCGCAGCCGCTTGCTATAAGCGGGGGATATAAGCGGGGGAACAGAACCCCAACGGTTCTGCCCCTCTGTTGAGACTCGCCCCCTGCTTCCCAACCGGTGAGCTTATGTCCCCCCTTGTTTCTCCCCCACCGAAAACGGCTGAAGTGCTGCAGGTGCCCCGTTGCGATCGCTGGCGGATTCTCTACCGTCTGCAGGAGCTGGATTTGACCTGTGGCTGTACCCCGACCGGCCAACTGTGGGTGATGATTCGCACCCCCACCGAAGCCCTCCTCGTCCACAGTGTGCTCCGCCTTTTCGCCCTTGACCGCTCTGGCTGGCTGAGTTGGTTGGATCGCTGCTGGTCTCTCCAGACCTGGGATCCCCCTGAGAGATCTGCAGGAGGGGATGACCACCCCTGAACCTCTGCCGTTTGCCTTCTTGCTTCTCCTGTTCACCTCGTTTTGGTAGCGCCAATGACCACTCCATCCCCCTCAACTCGCTCCTTCCAACAAGTCCGAGACAACCCCGTTCACCTGGGACGGGAGATCACGGTTCCCATCTGCGAGGGCCTCAACCTGGCTTGGGCCAGTCTTCAGGGGCTGTATTTGCAGTATCTGAAGCACCATCTGGTTGTCGAAGGAGCAGAGTTCTACTCAATTCACCAATTTTTCAACGAAAGTCTACAGGAAGTTCAGAACCACGCCCATGAGGTGGGGGAGCGCCTGAACGGCCTGGGTGGGATCCCGGCCTCCAGCTTTGCCAAGCTGGCGGAGCTGTGCTGCTTCAGCCCAGAAGGGGACGATGCGTTGGCTGTGCGGCCCATGCTGGAAGCGGATTTGCGGGCCGAGCAAAGCCTAATCGATCTGCTGCGTCGCCAGGCGGCTCTGGCGGAAAGTGTTGGGGATCGCGCCACCCGTCACCTCTACGAGCAGATTTTGCTGCGGACGGAAGAACGGGCCTTTCACCTGGCCCACTTTCTGGCTGCCGACAGCTTGGTTTTGGGCTTGTCCCCATCCTAGCTTGCCCATCTACGCCCACCCCTCGTTTTGGGAGACTCTGCCATGCTTACCCCCGATCGGGCGCCGCTGCTGCAGTTTTTGCAAGTTGAGCTTGGGATCCCGGAATCCGCCCTCACCTTCGCCCTGAAACGGCATGGGTGTGAACAGGGCCCTTTGCCCATGATTCTTTGGCATTACGGGCTGATTTCCTTGGAGCAACTGGAGCAGATTTTTGAATGGTGTGCTCCCCCTCCTCTTGTTACCAATTCTACCCATTCGGAGGTTTAAGCCATGACTTATCCCTACCCTTCTCTTCCCTTTCCCAGAGTCGGCAACCCTTTGGGATGGCTCGGCCTGGTTTTGAACTCAATTTTCAGATCCGCCCTGAAGTGGCCACGCCGCTGGCTCAACAGCATTGAAATTCGCGGATCCCGGCAGGCCCGTTGGATTTGTCGTTTGATCCCGGCTTCCTGTCCCTTTGAGCGGGATATCCGACTGGGATCCCGCACCGTCCACATTCCGGCCCTCTGTCGCATCAACCCCCTCTACGAGGAGATCATCGCCCTGCGGCTACGGGCGGCGGCTTATCTGGCCGAAGCTGCGGTTCAACCCCAGCCCCCCTCTTCTCAGGAGATCCCATCATGCCCATGATCAGCCGAACCAAAGTGGCGGAGCTGCTCAACGAGACCGCCTGCGAGCACAACCACAAGAAAGACGGCAAAGGCAAAAACAAAGTCTGTGCCGAGCAAGCCAAGCCAGGAGGAGCGCAGGGAGGCTGTGCCTTTGACGGGGCTTCGATTGCCCTGGTGCCGATCGCCGATGCCGCCCATCTAGTACATGGGCCAATCGCCTGCAGCGGCAACTCTTGGGGGACGCGGGGCAGCCTCTCTTCTGGCCCCCAGCTTTATCGGGTGGGCTTCACCACCGATCTGAGCGAGAACGAGATCATCTTCGGGGGGGAGGAAAAGCTGTTCCAGGCCATCCTTGACTTGCAGGCCAAATACCAGCCTGCCGCCATTTTTGTCTATCTCACTTGTGTAACTGCCCTCATTGGCGACGATGTGGAGGCCGTGTGTCAGCGGGCCAGCCGCCAGCTTGGGATCCCGGTCATTCCGGTGAATGCGCCCGGCTTTGTGGGCAGCAAAAACCTAGGCAACCGTCTGGCCGGAGAAGCCCTGCTGGACTATGTTATCGGCACCGCCTCCCCGGAGTACACCACTCCCCGCGACATTAACCTCATCGGCGAGTACAACATTGCCGGCGAGCTGTGGGATGTCTTGCCTCTGTTTGACGAGCTGGGGATCCGCATCTTGGCCAAGATCACCGGCGATGGCCGCTACCACGAGATCTGTACTGCCCACCGGGCCAAGCTGAACGTCCTCATCTGCGCCAAAGCCCTGCTCAATGTGGGCCGCAAGATGCAGGAGCGCTACGGGATCCCCTACATCGAGGCTTCCTTTTACGGGCTGCAGGAGATGAACCACTGCCTAAGGGCCATTGCCCAAGGGCTGAAGGATCCGCAACTGCAGGAGCGTACCGAGGCCCTCATCGAGCGAGAAACTCGCGCCGCTGAGGCGGCTTTGGCCCCCTACCGGCAGCGGCTGGCGGGCAAACGAGTTGTCCTTTATACCGGCGGCGTGAAAAGTTGGTCGATCATCTCTGCTGCCCGAGATCTGGGGATGCAGGTAACGGCCACCAGCACCCGCAAAAGCACCGAAGAAGACAAAGCCCGCATCCGCGAGCTGCTCGGCCAGGATGGCATTCTCTTGGACAAGGGCAGCCCTCAAGAGCTGCTCAAGGTGGTGGAGCGCACGAAAGCGGACTTGCTCATCGCCGGCGGACGCAACCAGTACACCGCCCTCAAGGCCCGCATCCCCTTTCTGGACATCAACCAGGAGCGGCACCACGCTTATGCCGGCTATCGCGGCCTGGTGAACTTGGCGCGGGAGATCGATGCCGCCCTCCACAGCCCCATCTGGGAGCAGTTGCGACGGCCTGCCCCCTGGGAGACTCCAGCCGAAGAGGAGGTGGGATGATGGCCCAGCTCATCCAAGAACGCAAGCCTCTCAGCGTCAACCCCCTCAAACTCAGCGCTCCGCTGGGAGCGGCCCTGGCCTTTCTGGGGATCAAGGGCTGTCTGCCGCTCTTCCACGGTTCCCAAGGCTGTACGGCCTTTGCCAAAGCGCTGCTGGTACGTCATTTCCGCGAGGCCATTCCCATGTCCACCACTGCCATGTCCGAAGTGGACACCATCTTGGGGGGGGAGGAGAATGTCGAAGCTGCCATCCTCACCTTGGTGGAGAAGGCCCAGCCGGAGCTAATCGGCCTCCTCACTACCGGCCTCACGGAAACCCGCGGGGACGATATGCCGCGCATCCTGCGGGAGCTGCGCCGACGCCAGCCGCAATTGCAGGATCTGCCCATCGTCTTGGCCTCCACGCCTGACTTTAAGGGATCCCTGCAGGACGGCTATGCCATCGCCGTCAACAGCTTGGTCAGCACCCTGCCGGAATCGCCGTCGGGATCCGTCCGCCCTGCCCAGGTAACGGTGCTGTGCGGGCCTGCCCTCACCCCCGCCGATGCCCAGGAGATCAAGGAAATGGTGGAAGCTTTTGGCCTGGAGCCAATCTTGGTGCCGGATCTCTCAGGCTCCCTAGATGGCCACTTGGGCACCGGCTTTAGGGCGACCCCAGACGGCGGCACCACCCTTGAGCAATTGCGCCAGCTCGGGCGTTCCGGCCTCACCATAGCTGTCGGCGAGAGCATGCGCCCTGCCGCTCAGATCCTGGCCCAGCGTTTCGGCACCCCCTATCGGGCTTTTCCCCACCTAACCGGCCTCAAGGCTGTGGATCCCTTTTTGGCAACCTTGGCCGACTACAGCCAACAGCCGGTGCCCCTGCGCTACCGCCGCCAGCGCAGCCAAGTCCAGGATGCCCTCCTGGACTGCCACTTTTTCTTCGGCAACCAGCGGATTGCCCTGGCCCTGGAAGCCGATCTGCTCTGGGGGTGGGTGGACTGGCTGCTGGATATGGGCTGCCAGATCCAAGCGGCCATCAGCCCCACACCGGATCCCCACTTGAGCACCCTTCCCATTGAGGCGGTGCGGGTGGGGGATCTGGGGGATCTGGAGGAGCTGGCACCCGGGGCCGACCTGCTGGTGGGCAACTCCCACGCGGCGCGCCTAGGCAAGCGGCTGGGGATCCCAGTGCATCGAATGGGGATCCCTATCTTCGACCGGCTGGGGGCCAACCACATCTGTCAGGTGGGCTATCGCGGCACCCTATCCCAACTGTTTGCCGTCGGCAACCTGCTGATGGAGCAGGAGGAAGCCCGTCACCCCAGCCCACCCCAGGTTTCTAGGCAGGGATTCTAAGGGATCCAGAGCTTCGAAGGGCAGCCCAAGTGCCCCTAGCTCCCCCAAACCCTCAAGTTCACGTTTCTAAGGAGAACCCTCATGCAAGTGGCCTTTACAACCCGCGACGGCAAGCACGTCAACGCCCACTTTGGTTGGGCCAACCAGATTGACATCTACGAAGTCACCCCCGAAGGCTACCGCTTCTGCAAAACCCTTACCTTTGGGGGCAACTTGGAGGCAGACGGCAACGAGGACAAGCTGGTGCCCAAGCTGCAGGCTTTGGCCGATGTCACCCTCATCTACGTGGCTGCCATTGGCAGCAGTGCCGCTGCCCGCCTGATCAACCGCCGCATCACCCCCATCAAAGTGCAGTCGGAAGAAGAACCCATCGAGAGCTTGCTGCAGCGCCTGGTATCCACCCTGCACAACCCTCCCCCCTGGCTGCGCAAAGTGCTCTTGGCCGAGCGCGCCCGCAAAGCCGAAGCCCCAAATCCCTCTACTTCCCCTGCGGAGGTTTAGCCATGACGGTTACCCCTCTTTCCCCCTCGACCAGCCCCATCTTGCAAGAGATCGTTCGCCAGATGCGGGCGGCGGATCCCTACGGCACCTACCGCGCCTGGAGTGATGAGTTGCTGCTCAAGCCCTTTGTCGTCACCAAAGCCCAAAAACGCCAGATATCCCTCGAAGGGGAGGTGGATCCCGGGGTGCGGAGCCGCATTCTCATCTACTACCGCGCCATTGCCGCCCTGATTGAAAAGGAAACGGGCCTCCTAGCTCAGGTGGTGCTGGATCTCAACAGCGAAGGCTTTGGTTGGGTGCTGGTCTTCTCAGGGCGGTTGTTGTTGGTGGTCAACACCCTGCGGGATGCCCATCGCTTTGGCTTTGACTCCCTCGAACAGCTCAGCGAAAAAGCCACTGCCCTTATCGACAAAGGGATCCAACTGGCCCGAACCTACCCTGAGGTGGGCCGACTGTAGCCGCTTGTCTCCGTCCCGGCAGCCATTTTTTCTTCTTTTTCTTCAGCAATTAGGAGTGCCTTGCCCATGTTGAATGAGAGTGACGTTGAGAATGTTGTGAACGACCTGGATTTCGAGCCCTTCGAACACCTGTCTGCCGACCAGCTCCGCAGCGAGATCAAACGCCTAAACAGCAAAGCAGGCCAACTGAAAATGGATCTGCACGATCTGGCCGAGGGGCTACCCGACGGGTTCGAGCGACTCCCCGACTTGGCAGCCCGCACCTATGCCCTGTTTGCCCGGCTGCACACCCTCAGACAACGCTTGAAAACCCTGGAGACCTGCCGATGAGTTGGAACCGCAACCGCCGTTGGAAAGACTTCCAAGCCCTAGTCAATGCCGAGGATTATTTCGCTTTTTTCGAGCTCCCCTACGATCCGCGGGTGGTCAATGTAAATCGCTTGCATATCCTACGCAAATTCGCTCAGTATCTGGCTCCTCTGGAGCACTTCCAGGGCAGCGAAGAAGAATGGCTGGAGCAAGCCCGGCAAGCGCTGGAAAAAGCGTATCAAACCTTTCTCACTTCTACCCCGCAGCAGGAGAAGCTCTTCCGAGTCTTTCAAGACTATGGTTGTCCGGATCCCGTTGGCGGCTGTGCCGGCTGCAGCTCTTCGGGAGAGCGGGGCGAATGCAGCCCTGGGATCCCTGCCTAAGCTCCCTTGTTTACCCCTCGTCAACTCTCTGGAGATCTCATCATGGCTACCTACACAGTTCACTTGGTTAACCCAAAACGACGGCTCGACACCTATATCTCAGTAGATGAAGATTCGACCATCCTAGAAGCGGCTGAGGATCAAGATGTGGATTTGCCCTCTTCCTGCCGCTCCGGTAGTTGTTCCTCTTGCGTGGCCAAAGTGGTAGAAGGAGAAGTCGATCAATCGGAGCAAACCTTTCTGGATGAGGAGCAAATAGCCAAAGGATTTGTGCTGCTCTGCGTGGCTAAACCTCGCTCCAATTGTACGATTCGCACTCACCAGGAAGCTTACTTGGTTTGATAGACGGCTGCTCTCCAGTTGCTCGCCGATAGGCTTAAGCAGCCTTTTTTCTATTTTTTTCTAGAATTAGGGATCCCTATATGTTGGCACCGCCCACCGTCCCTAAGATCTCAATAACCATATCTCCTCTCCAACTCATGAAGGTTGGAGAAGAAGGTCGCATCTACCAACTGCGCGGATCCGAAGCTGCTTGCGCCCAATTGCAGCAAATGGGTCTCACTCCAGGTACCTATCTCCAGGTTATCCAACGTCACCCTGAGTGGATCCTACTCCTACCCAGTGGCCAACTTTCCCTTCCTGCTCATTTAGCTAAACCCATCTGGGTTTACATGGATCCCCGTTGCACCCTAGCGCCTCCCCAAGAACCGAATAAGAAAACAATCTTAAATTTGCCAAGAGCCTTCTAAAATGTAGTCTATTTACCCAATTTTTAACCTGTAATGAGGGACACTCAAAGTAAGGGAAGCTCATCTCTTCATAACCTATCTTGATTTGGGAGCAAAGCCATGAACACCTGTTTGCTACACCTGGGCTCCATCCTTAAAGCTGCTGAAGAGCTTAGCCTTGTGGAAAAGCCTTTCCCCAAGTTGCAACACATCCAACTCTGCACAGGACTAAGCCCAGAGGAAATCGTGCGGGCGCTGGAGCTAGAACCCAATCCCTTGGGTTGGCATCTGGAGCCAAGCCACAACCTGGCCGATGAATCGGCGTATTGGGTGGGCGGACGACCTTGTGTCGGCTTGGTTATTGAGCGTTTTGCCTGACACTTGCTGCAGTTCGGATCCCTAAAAGGCTCTCAAGGGGGGAGGAGTAGCCTGCAAAGCCATCTCAAAAGTTCACTGCAAACATTAGAAGTTAAGAGAAAACAAAGCTTTCCAGAAGGTTCACCCTAGACCAAATCTCCCTGGCCTGCCGGGGATCTTTTGAGGTATCGTTCAATCCAGTTCACGAATTGAGCTTAGGAAACAGACCTTAAACTAAGGTCTCTCGCCGGGCTGCCACGGCTTTGCGAGGAAGGTCTCCATGGCCGGGTTTAGGGTTTTGCAGATGCGATAGCAGGTGTGAACGAGGGAGAGCTACAGGGAAACGTTATGGAGTTTGAGGGCTATGGCTTATCAAATCTCAGGGGATTGTATCGGTTGCCACGCTTGCGTAGATAGCTGTCCTACAAAAGCTATCGTTGTCCAGGATGGGGAATACTGGATTAATCCTCTGTTGTGCAACGACTGCGAAGGTTTCTTCCCAGAACCTCAGTGCGTTAGCCTGTGTCCCGGTTCTGCCCCGCAGCCTTATGAAGCCATGAAGGGGCGCAACCGCACGGTCACGGCCCGCATTCGCAGCAGTCCACCTCTATTTTTGAACGGCCATAGCCAGGCTTTTGCTTCGTCAATTGTGGTCTGGGAAGCTTGCAATTTCCTATCTCAATTTCAATCTCTCAATCTGCAAAAGCAGGGAGATAACCAGGTTTGCTATCAGAAATCTGTTGGCCACAACCAGGGATCTCTGACCCTAACTCTATGTTTGGACGGGATCCCACAAAGTGCTCCGATCGATGTGCGAACTGCCTGTTTGCATCTTATTTTTGCTGCCTATGCCGCCGGGTTGGATAGCCCCTGGAAGGAATCCTTTGTTTTCACCGACTCACAATTGGAGTCCTATTTGGGCTGGGATAAACGTAAAGATCTGAGCAAGATGACCCGTCTCCACCTGTTCATGACCTGGATAGAGCAGCTCTGTCGGATTCAAGTCTCCATCGATTGGCCGGATCAGGGGCGGGTGAAGGGGTTTTCGGTACCGGCTGGCCCTCTGTGGAGGCTGCTCAAGATGCATCGCCACTTTCAAAAAGATGAGCAGGGCTGCAACCATCTGGTGGGCCTGACTTGGGCGATTCAGCCCGGCGAATGGACACGGTACTTTCTCAATCGACAAGGGTGCCGCCAGGGGCAAGCCTTTTATCAGTACAGCAGCCTGCCCCTATCCCTGCTGCAGGCCGTGATGAGCCATTGGCAACACCATGAAGGAGCCATGCGCCTGCTGCTGTGGCTGTTGTTCAAAGTGAGGATGGGGCGGCAACAGCGTCTGACGGTGCCCACCCTGATGCGAGTGGCCTACGGGGAAGAGCGACTGCAGGAAGCTTATCTCAATCTCCAAGAACGCAAACGGCTGGTGCGCACCTTTGAAAGCGATCTGGAGGTTCTCAACCACTACGGCCTCAAGCCGGAGTTCGATCCCCTCACCTATCCTTCTTCCATTCAACCCCTGTGGGCTCGCCTGGAAGCTGTGCCCGAGGATGCGGACGAGGCATTGAACTTTTGGATTGAAGATGCCAACAACGGTGGCTTGCTGACGGCTGCCGGGCCGCGGGGCAAGTGGGGACTCTTGATGCAGGCTCGCATTCAACGATTTCATCTGCCCTCCGACTGGCATCGTCAAGCAGTTCAAGAAGCCAGATCCCCGACCCGAGAATCGGGATCTCGGCGGCAGCGTAGGGCAAAGTCTGCGCCTGTTGCAACAGACTCGGATCTCCCTGGCCCTCCCGAAAACCCAAAAGACTTCCCCTCAAGCAAAGCTTTGCGTGGAGCGGATATCTCGGCGGCACGCCAGCAAAAGGGAATCAGCCAGCGGGAATTGGCCCAGAGGCTGGGGCGCAGCCAGAGCTGGGTGCGGGATGTAGAGAATGGGCGGCTTCAGATCAGCCTAAACGATCGCCAGCGCCTTATCAAAGCCCTGTATTTGGATCCCAGGCAACAGCAAGTCTAGGCCAGTCACTCAATTTGCTAATCCACCACTAATCCACGGCGATGACCACATCCGAGGCTTTGATGGCAGCATACGCTTCTTTCCCAACTGCTATGCCCAACCGTTCGGCAGAGTGCTTAGAAATAATGGCTGTTATTTCTATGCCTGGTGCAACTTCCAGAACAATTTCGGCATTGACCATGCCCACCTGGACACTTTTTACAGTTCCTTTAAACAAGTTGCGAGTGCTGATTTGCATGACTTCTCCTTTGTTGAACAAGCAGAGCAACAGGGGTGTTGACCGAACTGAACAAGAGAGGAGCTTGCCGGATGGTCATTCAACACCGGTTTCAATACTATCAGATGCTTATCGTTGCCTCTGGGGAGGAAGGGCTGCCAATAGTCTAGATTATGTATCCTGAAGATACAAACTGCAACCTCTAATGGTCAAAGTACCGAGCGATTGGTGGATTTTCCTGTTCTGAAAGTCGTCACGGGTCAAAGAAGAATGGCTATGAAACGAAGAACTGCAATGTTATTCCTGGGGATCCTAGCCGCTCTGGCTTTGAGGTGGGGGTCGGCTCCCGGCTTGGCGCAATCTCAGCCCATTTTGGTGGGGGCTGCGGTGAGCTTGCAACCGGCTTTAACGGAAATCGACCGGTTGTTCACCGCCCGCTATCCCGACATCAAGGTTGAGTACAACTTCGCCAATTCCGGCTCTCTCCAGCAACAGGTGGAGCAGGGGGCTCCTTTGGACGTGGTATTTTTCGCAGCCGCCTCTTTTATGGACGCCCTTGCCAAGCAAAACCTGCTGGTGGAGGGATCCCGGCGAGATCTTCTCAGCAACCGCATGGCTTTAATTGTGCCTGCCAATGCCAGAACCAAGGTTCAGGATTTTGCCGACTTGGTGGCGGAAGAGATCCGGGTTCTGTCCATTGGGGATCTGCAGGCCATGCCCGCCGGACGCTATGCCCAGGAAATTCTCACCGAGGCGGGGGTGTTTGAGACGCTGCGGCCCAAGATGGTGTTTGCCAGCACGGTGCGGGAAATCTTAACGGCGGTAGAACAGGGCAATGCTGACGCTGGGATCCTGTTTACCTCGGATGCTCAGCTTTCAAATCGGGTGCGAGTAGTGGCTACGGCGGATCCCATTACGCCAATTATCTACCCGGTGGCATTGGTGCGCGATACTCCCGCCGGACAGTCTTACTTGGAGTTTTTAACCTCAGAAGAAGCAGCAGAGGTGTTTGTGAAGTACGGCTTTATCCGCCTGTGAGGGATCCCTCTGCAATGGCGCGGATGAGTTACTCCAAATGAGCGACTACGACCTATCCCCGCTTTGGATCTCCCTACGGATTGCCGGCTTGGCCACAGCTATCACCTTTGGGGTGGGGACGCTGGCGGCTTACGGGATGTTGCACTACCGAGGTCGCTGGCGCTCTCTCATCGAGGCCCTCTTGTTGGCGCCGCTGGTGTTGCCGCCCACCATGGTGGGCTTCCTGTTGCTGCTGCTGTTTGGCCGGCGAACCCTTCTGGGACAACTTTTGGCCTCGCTGAACTTGTCGGTCATCTTCACCTGGTATGCCGGGGTGATCACGGCAGCGGTGGTGGCCCTGCCCCTGATGTACCGCACGGCCTTGGGAGCTTTCCAGCAGATCGACCCGACGCTGGTGGCGGCAGCCCGCACCCTGGGAGCAAGTAGGGCCAAGATTTTTACGCGGGTGCTGATCCCACTGGCCTTGCCGGGGATCCTAGCGGGGGTTACCCTCAGTTTTGCTCGCGCTCTGGGGGAGTTTGGCGCCACCTTGATGCTGGCAGGCAACATCCCAGGCCGCACGCAAACCCTGTCCATGGCCATCTTCTTTGCCGTTCAGGCGGGGGATATGCGGGGGGCGGCCATCAGCTCGGCCCTGGTCTTGGGGTTGTCCTTGGGGGTGATGACGGCAGTTAACCTTTGGTTTCAGCGACAGCCCTGGCAGCGACCTCCCTCTCGTCCTCTACAGGTTCTCACCAGAAGGGATCCGGATTTCTCAACTCCGGCCCCTCGCCTCTGGGTGGACATTGACAAGAAGCTGCCCCAGTTTGAGCTGCAGGCGCAACTGAGCTGCGACGGGCGGCCATTAGGACTGCTGGGGGCCTCTGGATCCGGCAAAAGCCTACTTTTGCGCTGCATTGCCGGGATCGAAACCCCGGATGGTGGGCGCATTTTGCTCAACGAGCGGGCGTTGTTTGACGCCGAACAGGGGATCCGGCTGCCTCCGGCTCAGCGGCGGGTGGGGGTGATCTTCCAGAACTACGCTCTGTTTCCCCATCTCACCGTCGCCCAGAACATCGCTTTTGGGATCCCTGCGGGCTTGAGCGAAGCGGAAAAACAAGAGCGGATCCAGGCCCAGCTGCGGTTGGTCAAGCTGAAGGGCTGGGAAAACCGCTATCCCACGGAGCTCTCCGGAGGACAGCAGCAGCGGGTGGCCCTGGCGCGAGCCTTGGCTTCTGAGCCGGAGATCTTGCTGCTGGATGAGCCTTTTTCTGCTTTGGATGCCCACCTGCGCAGCCAACTGGAGCAGGAGATGGGGGAAATCCTAGCGGGCTACAAGGGAGTCACGCTTTTGGTAACCCACAACATTGAGGAAGCCTTCCGCCTCTGCGGGGATCTGGCTGTAATGGAGCAGGGGCGAATCATTGCCCAGGGGGACAAGCGTCAGCTATTTGAGGCTCCCCCCTGCCTTAGTGTGGCGCAACTGACGGGTTGCAAAAACATCTCGCGGGCCAAGCTCCTGGGCCCTCAACGGGTGCTGGCCTTGGATTGGGGCTGTGAGCTGCAGGTACAGGGATCCCCAGCGGGAGAATACATCGCCATCCGCGCCCACCACCTCACCTTCAGGCCCGACGGGAAGCTGCCCAACACGTTTCCGGCTTGGCTGGTGAAGTGGAGCGAGACCCCCCACCGACTGACCCTCTTCTTTAGGCTGGGCGGTCCTCCTGCCCACCGCCAGGACTATCACCTGCAAGCTGAGGTGTGGCGGGAGCGCTGGCGCGAGGTGGAGACTTGGGGATCCCCCTGGTGGCTACAGTTGGATCCCCGGCATCTGAGGGTGTTTTGAGTCTGGAGCCCAGGAGTCAGGTGGGCTCGCCCAAGCGGTAGCCCCGCGGGGTAATCAGCCGCTCCCCATGGCGAAAGGTCTGGGAGTTGCCGATAAAGACCAGGGTGAGCATGTCCACCTGCTCTGGATCCAGCTCCCCTAGGGTGGTGAGGTGGAGGGTTTCGCCGGGGCGGTAGAGGTTGCGGGCCAAAGCCACGGGGGTATGGGCGGGTCGGGCCTGCAGAAAGATCTGTAGAGCCTTGAGGAAGGGATCCACCCGCTGCCGGGAGCGGGGGTTGTAAAGGGCCACCACAAAATCGGCAGCTGCAGCCGCCTGCAGGCGTTTTGCAATCACTGGCCAGGGGGTAAGCAGATCCGAGAGGGAAATGGCGCAGAAGTCGTGCATCAGCGGAGCCCCCAGCCGGGCAGCAGCCGCCTGGAAGGCAGAGATCCCCGGCAGCACCTCCAGAGAAGGGCGGATCCCATCCCAGCCAGAGCGGGCCAAGCACTCCAACACTAGCCCCGCCATGCCGTAAATGCCCGCATCCCCCGAAGAAATCACCGCCACCTTCAGCCCCTGCTGCGCCCAAGCGATGGCCTGTTTGGCCCGCTGCAGCTCTTGGGTAATGGGAGAGGCCTCCCAAATTTGGCCGGGGTGCAAAAGGGGGGCCACCAAGTCTAGATAAAGCTGGTAGCCAATCACCACCTCAGCTTGGGCTAAAGCCAGGCGGGCGGCCAAGGTCAATTGAGCGGGATCGCCGGGGCCGGTGCCAATAAGCCACAGATGGCCACTGCGAGGGGAATACTCCTGCGCCGCGCGGGCAATGGCCAGGGTGCAGGCCCCTTCGGTTTCTGACGTGAAGACCTGCTTGGGGCAGAGGAGGGTTGCTCCCCCAAAGGGCTCTACCTTCTCCGCAACACAGGATGGCCTCTCAGGAACCTTGTCACCTCTTCCCCAAGTCTGACAAGTCTGAGCTGCCAAGAGGGCAGCCGCCTCCGCTACCGAGGGAGTGCCCACCGCCTGCCGAACGGCCTCCGAAGGGTGGGGCACTGGGATCCCAGCCAAAGCCTCTGCCGGGAAAAACTCAATGGGCCAGCCGTGGGCCTGAGCCAGCTCCAAAAGACCCGGCTCGTCTTGCTTGAGCTCTAGGGTGGCCAGGCCGGCAATGGCCTCGAACGCCAGCCCCTGGGCCTGCAACAGGCGGCGCAGGGATCCCTCTAGCCAAGCGCGGGTGGTGCCCCGCTCGCAGCCCACCCCCACCCAGAGCACCCGCGGATGCCAGTGCACGGTTGGGATCCCCGTGGCAGGGGAGAGGTATTCCCCAATCCAGATCTGGGCAACGGGATGGGGAGGAGAGGAGGCCACTAGGGGATGATCTGCCGGCCAAGCTTGTCGCCAAAGCCGCGTGCCGCAGGTCTGGTGAACGGCCACCGGCTCTCCCCGCGTCAAGGCGGCTGCCACCCCGTTCCAATCTCCAGCGCCCCGCCGCCAGCCGTAGGGATCCCCCAGCAAATCCAAAGGCGGGATCCCCAGCCCCTCGGAAGCAGAGGTGAGAACCGGCTGGGCTCCCAAGGTAGCGGCCACCTGCCGCGCCAGGGCATCGGCCCCCCCCACATGTCCCCCGCACAGGCTAATAGCCCAGCGACCGGCTTCGTCCACCACCACCACCGCTGGATCCCGCTGCTTGTCCTGCAGGAGAGGGGCAATGAGCCGCACCACCGACCCTGCGGCCAAGATGAAGAGACAGCCCTGCACCTGGGGCCAGGTTTGGGCAACGGCTTCTGCTAGGGAGCCTGGCGCTGTGGGATGGCTGGGATCCCCGTAAGCCTGCCAGGGGGAGGGCAGCCCCTGCGGGTCAGCTTTGCTCCAGCAGCTCACCTCCTTGCCCAAGAGCGGGATCAGAGAGTTGGCCAACCGGCGGGCGCGCGGGCTGGGGGCAAACAGAGCAAGCTTCATCGAGCGTGGGCCAAGGCCAGGATTCTCCCCGGATCCTATACTGGACATAGAGCCACCCGCGAAGGGACAAGTGCCGATGGTCATCCCACCTGGACTGATGCTGCCCCTAATCCCCCTGGAGGTTTTGCTCTCCACGAAGGGGCTGATGTTTTTGCTGCTATCGGCCTATGGGGGGGCCATGTGGACATTCTTAAGCGGCGCTCCCCGCGTCCACACCATCATCGTGCCGGACTTGGAGCAGGCCAGAGGGTTTTACGAGAAGGTGTTGAAACTGCCGGAAGCGGAGCTGCCCCTGCAGTACTACTACGGCTACGAGCAAAGCATGGTCGGCTACAGCCTAGGATCCGCTTACTTTCCAGGGGATATTGGCCTCAGTCCCCGCTTCGATGCCAAAGCCCGTCCCACCTCTGGGCCCACCCAATTGGATACCCCCGGACTTTGGTACCAACTCTCCGACAATGTTCAATTGCACGTGATCCCTGGCTCTACAGATCCCTATGCGGGGTCCGGTTCCTACGGCAACGCCTCTAGGCCTAGCTCCTCATCTGCTTCTGCTTACGGGACTGTACCGGCAGCGGGCCGCAGCAGCGGCGTTCGCTATCGCCATGTCAGCTATGAGCGGGAGTCCCTTAAGGCCCTTCTGAAGCGAATCAACAAACAAGGGATCCGCAACAGCATTCGCTCCGAGAAGCCCTTCGTCTTTTGGGTGCGGGATCACCAGGGTCAGATTATCGAATTTGCCGAACTGAAAGGCTGACGGGATCCCCTAAGATTGATAAAGGAAAGCCAAAAGTCGGCAGCGGGGGGATGCCAACGATGAAACGGGTGCTGCTGTTGGTGCTGGGCTTGCTGTGGCTTGGGGTGTGGGGCGGCCAGCCGACCATAGCTCTATCGCGGGCCAAAGACAATCCGGTGGTGAGCGTGCAATCCCCAGCCAAGGACTTCATCACCACCGAGTCGGGATTGCAATACTACGATATTGCTCAAGGCAGTGGGCCTTCGCCTCAGCCGGGGCAAACGGTGGTGGTCAACTACGTGGGCAAGCTACAGGATGGCACCATCTTCGATAGCTCCTACAGGCGCAATCAGCCTTTTATCTTCACCTACGGAGTGGGCCAAGTCATCCGCGGTTGGGAGGAAGGGCTGGCCACCATGCGAGTGGGGGGCAAGCGGTACTTGCGCATTCCGCCGGAGTTGGCCTATGGCAGCCGCGGCGCCGGCGGCGTGATCCCCCCCAATGCCACCTTGGATTTTGAAGTGGAGCTCCTGGCCATCCAGTAGATTCAGATCTTGC
>NZ_JANSIB010000015.1:0-29259 GCF_047461895.1 Synechococcus sp. R55.8
TGTGGCCTGTGGAGATTGGCGGGGATCCCTCACCCCCGGCCCTTTTCCCAAAGGAGGAGGGGAGAGTTTAAGTTGAATCTGGAACCTGAAAGTTGGATGGGGATGGTGGCAAGGCTATGCAACCCAAAAGCGTTTTCTGGAAGCGACGGCAGGTGTTGGCCGGCCTGGGATCCCTGGGAGCTTGGGCGTTGAGTCAAGGCTCTCCGTTTGCCCAGAATACCTCACAGAGTTCGGTGGATCTGGGATCCCTGAGCTGGGCAGACATTCTGGAGCGGGCGCGGGGCAGCTCTGTCAACTGGGCCATGTGGAGCGGCAGCGAGGCCATCAATGGCTTCGTGGATGGCTGGGTGAAAAGCCAGTTGCAGGAGCGTTATGGCATTCGCTTGAACCGGATCCCGCTCACGGATACCGTTGAAGCAGTCAACAAGGTGATTGGGGAGGTACAGGCCGGGCTGCGCAGCGGCGGCAGCATCGATCTCATCTGGATCAATGGCAACAACTTCCGCACCCTCAAGCAGGGGAATTTGCTCTTCGGCCCCTTTGCTGAGAAATTGCCCAGCTTGCCCTTCTACGATCCCGCCGATATTGCAACGGATTTTGGCCTGCCCACCGAGGGCTATTCTGCACCCTACACCGGCAACTACTTTTTAATGGCCTATGATGCCGAACGGGTGCCCAATCCCCCCCAGAGCTACGCCGAACTGTTGGCTTGGGCAGAGGCCAATCCAGGGCGATTTACCTACGTGGCCCCGCCGGATTTTCATGGCAGCCGCTTTTTGTTGAGCGCCTTCTATGGTGTGACCGGGGGCTATGCCCAGTACAGCGGGCCGGACTTCGATGCCGATCTCTGGGCGCGACAATCCCCTGCCCTGGTGGAATACCTGAGAAAGCTGGATCCCTTCCTGTGGAGACAGGGCCAAACCTACCCGCCCACCTTTGCCCGCCTGGCGGAGCTCTTTGCCAATGGCGAAGTGTGGCTCATCCCCACCTTTATCGATCAGGTGATCTTACGCAAGGGCAACGGCCAATTTCCCCCCAGCACCACCCCCTATGGGATCCCGGGCACCAGCTTGATCGATCCCTCGTTTACAGCCATTCCCATTAATGCGGCCAATCCTTGGGGGGCGATGGTCTTGGCGGAGGTTTTGGCCAGCCCGGAGGGGCAGCTGGAAAAGTTCAAGCCGGAGGTCTGGGGGGATCTGCCGCTCATTGATGTCAGCCGGTTGTCTGCCGACTACCAAACAGCTTTTGCCCAGCTGGAGGCTGCCGCCGGGATCCCCATTCAAGAGGCCATTGCTGGGGCAGTGCCCATCGTGAACTCCGAATACACGGTGCAACTGGAGGCCCTCTGGCAGCAACAAGTCTTGCCGGGATAGGGGTCAGGTATGCCCCTCACCCCCAGCCTCTTTCCAAAAGGGGAGGTCTTCTGACATTGGGGGTGGGCCGGGCAATGGCGGAGCAGGATCCTCACCTTGGGGCAACCAAACTTGGAAATGCGTCCATCCATCCGAGCTGTTGACGGAGATATTCCCCCCCATATGCTCCACCAGTTGCTTCACCAAAGCCAGCCCCAGGCCGGTGCCGCCGTGCTTCCAGCGATCCGATTGCGGGATCCGGTAAAACTTTTCAAAGATGCGGGGCAGCTCTGGCTCTGGGATCTCGCTGCTGTTGCTGCAGACGAAGAGGATCCCCTCTCCTTCTGAGACAACCCGCAGGTGGATGGATCCCTCGGGGGCCGTGTACTTGATGGCGTTGTGCAGCAGCTCGCGCAGAATGCGCCCCAAGCAGGTGGGGTCGGCCCAAAGCGAGGGGATCCCTGCCTCCAGGTGCAGTTGCAGGTGTTGATGTTTGGCTTGGGCCAAAGGCTGAGCCCCGGCCAGCAAATCTTGTAAATACCGCGGCAGAAAAATATTCTCTGGTTGCAGCAGATACGTCCCGGCTTCCAGCCGTCGCATATCCAGCAGGTCGTTGATGAGCTCGATTTGCCGGTTGCACTCTTTCAGGGCAATGGTGAAGTAGTGCCGCTGTTTCTCGGGGTTATCGCGGGTCATTTGCAGCATTTGCAAGGCCATGCGCACATTGGTCATGGGGGTGCGCAGCTCGTGGGAGACGGTGCTGAGGAAATCATCCTTCAGCAAATTCAGCCGCTCCAATTCCTTCACCTGCGCTTGGGCTGCTTGGTACAGACGGGCTTGGCGAATGGCCAGGGCACACAAGTTGGCCACCTGATAGGCCAGTTGAATCTCGTCTTCGGAAAACTCTTGCTCCGGCAGCCGCTCCAACAGCAAAGCTCCCAGCCGCTTCTCTTTGTCCCAAAGGGTGCAGACCAGCAGCCGCACCCAGCGTCCTTCCTTCCGACAACAGCAGTGGATTTTCCATTTCTGCTGTGAGGAAGAATGGGACTGCAGCAGGCGCAAGAACTCCGGGTCGCTGGCGTAGTCTGGCCCATGCAAGGGATCCGCCCCGCCATCTTGAGCCACGTCAGAAGAGAGAGAGGGGGAGTAGCAGTAGCCAGGGATCCAGGTTGACCCATCTTCTAAAAGCAGCAGGACTTGGCAGCAGGTTAGGCCTAGTGCCTCGGCAAGGGCTCTGACCACTTCTTCAAGAATTTCCCCCTCGTTTAGGCTGACCACCATCCGGCTGCTGATGGCGCGCAGCACCCCCTCAAAATACAAGGCCTGCTGCAGCTTGGCCGTGCGCAGCTCCACCTGGGCTTCCAGCTCCCGGTTGAGGGCCTGCAACTGCTGTTCTGCCCGTTTCTGCTCGGTGATCTCCCGCCCCACCGACAGGATCTCCACCAAGCGGCCTTGGCTGTCGAAAATGCCCCGATCCACCCAGCTAATCCAGCGGGACTGGCCGTTTTCTCCGGGATACTCCCGCTCGCTGCAGTAGAAAGGATGCTCAGGCGTGAGAGCAGCAAAAGCTTGCAACACCTTAGCCTGCTCTTCTTCCGGCAGCCGATCCCGCCAAGGTTGGCCCACCACCTCCTCTGCCCGCCGACCGAAGAAGCGCAAATAGGCAGGATTGACATAGGTGATGCAGGTATCGGGCCGAAAGCGACAAATGAGCTCCGTCTGCTGTTCCACCACGGCGCGGTATTCTTGCTGCTGCTGCCAGAGACGATCCAGCAGGGCCTGCTGAGCTGCTGCCGCCTGCTGCCAGGCTTTGGTTAGCGTCTGCACCTCCTGGATGGGGCCGGGATCCAAAGGAGGCCAGGGCTGGAAACCGCTGTGTATAAATTGCTCGGCTACTTGGGTGAGGCGGCGCAGGGGACGGGAGAGAGCTTCGCCGAGGAGGATCCCTGTCCCCAGCATGCTCAGCAATAGCCCACCCCCCAGCAGCGCAGCCTGTTGGGCGCTCCGATGGACTTCGGCCAGAAGGGTTGCCTCTGGGATCCCATGCACAAAATAAAAGCCCAGCCTCCCTTTACTCTGGAGGGACTCCACCTCCACCCAGTAGGGGATCCCGCCAACCACGAGGCGCAGCGAATTCTGAGAAGAGGCCGTCTCCCAGGAGCCCACCTGCTCTTGCACAGCCACCAGCAGCGGATGGGGAGCAGGCCCCGCCGTACTGGCCACCACCTGTCCTTCCTCGTCCAGCAGAAAACTCACCTCTGCAGGAGAACGGCCTTCCATCTGTTCCAGAAAGGCTTGAAGCTGCCGGACGGAGAGGGAAGCCACTAAGCTGCCGTAAACCCGCCCCCCCGAGTCGGTCAGGGATAGGGACGTCATGATCAGCCGCTCTGGATCCTGGGCAGGAAGCTCCGCAAAAAATCGGGTTACCACCCAAGTGTCGCGGATCCCTTCCGACTGCAGGAGCTGGGGAAACCAGAACAACCGCCTCAGATCCACAAAGCCTAACTGCCTCCTCAGGCCAGTGGGATCCCCTGTCTCTGGATCCCGTTGGCGGCTCTGGGCGGATCCCGGCAACAGGCCGAGTGTATGGTAAGTCCAAATTGATCCATCGGCGTGGCGGCGGGCGATCACAAACCCCCCTTGAGCCGAGACAAAGCCGACATAGCTGAGCTCAGGAAATGGCTGCAACTGGCGGGCAAAGTGAGCTTCCAAAAGCTCTAGATCGGCTGGGCTGGGGGTTGTCAAATCGGGCAGCAGCCCCCCCCTCACTGCCCCTTGATTGAGGACATTGATCTGAAGGGGAATTTGCAAATATCTGGCAAGATGCTCTTCGGTGCGGTCGGTAACTTCCCGCCTCAGTTGCTCCGTCAAGCGCAGCGCCAGGTGTCGCCCGCCCTGCCAGGAGAGATAGGCCACTCCCCCCACTCCCCCTGCTACTGAGAGCACTAGGGGCAGCAGCAACGCCACCCGCAAAGGAATGGAGCGGAAAGGCCAACGGGATCGCACTTCAGAAGAACCAGAGGAAGACAGCATGGGATCCCTCACAGAACCTCAGGCTTGGGGAGGTTCCAAAGCCCGCTGCAGAGTGCCAAGGCCGATCTCGGCCGCAATAGCCAGAAGGGCCACTGGAATCGCCCCCACCAGCAAGATGGCGTTGTCATAGAGAGCAAACCCTAGGGTAATGAAAGTACCCAGCCCTCCCGCGCCGATGAATGCTGCCAGGGTAGCACTGGCAATCACCTCAATCGTAGCCGTTTTAACACCGGCCAAGATCACCGGCAAGGCCAAAGGGATCTCCACGTGCCGCAGTACCTGGGCAGGAGTCATGCCCATGCTCAGGGCAGCTTCCCGCAGGGCCGGCTCAAGGCTGCGGAAGGCCACATCCGTGCTGATCAGAATGGGGGGCAACGCCAGAAGGGTTAGGGCGACAACTGCCGAACGAAAGCTGAGGCCAAAATAGGGGATGGCCAAAAACAAAATGGCCAAGCTGGGGATCACCCGCAGGCTGCTAAACGCATTGATCACCACCAGGGAAAGCATCTGGGAGCGGGAGCTGAAAAAACCCAGCGGCAAACCCAACAGCAGCCCCATTCCTAAAGGCACCGCCACCAGTTGCAGGTGTTGGACGAAAGCTTGAAACAGCATGTCGCTGTGGTTCTGGGCGTAGCTGAGGGAGCGGGCCAAAAGGCTCATTGCCAATCCGAGTTGCCGTCTGTATCCTGCCTATCTTCCCTAATGGTGTCTGGATCCCTGTTTGGGGGGTGGTTGGCTTCTCGCTCTTGCAAACGGCGGATTTGGGAGCGCACCTGCAAAGCAATCTGTAAAGCAGTCTCTAGGATACGACCCTGTTCGCTGGCCTGCTCGCTCACCTGCAGAGCTGTCAAAGCTGCCAAGTTATCGCCGAAGAACTCGCTCTGCTGCTCGATCAGGTCTTCGTTTTGCCGCAAGATCCGTTCAGTTTTCAAGGCACGGATGAGATCGGCCCGGGTCAGCTTCAGCGCTTCGATCACCTCAGCCCTCTGAGCCAGCTTCACCTCGGGGTTGCCCGCTTCCACCAACTGGTCGTTGACGTGGATGGCCTGGATGATTCGGTTGTAGCGATCCACTTCCCCCAGCAAGTTCAACAGCAGCGGCATGCGGCGGCTGCGGAAAATCCAGTAGGCTTGGCCCAGAGCGGCAATGGCCGCCAGGATCCCCCATTCCACCAGCCAAGTGCCCCAAGTGGCCTGTAGGCCAGGGATCCAAATCCGCCCCACCAGGGTAAGTAGGGATCCCCCTGTCCAGAAGGTCAAGAAACGCAAGAACAAGTCCAGCGTCACCAGCAAGCGTAGGAGATCCCAGAAAGCGGAGAACTGGCGCAGGCGATCCTTAAAGCGACGAACGGGCTGAGGCCGATACAACCAAGCCACCGGCACTTGAGAGAGGCTTTCAACTTGGGCTGGGGAGATGATCAGCTCTTGTAAGTCCCGCTGCATCGCCATTCGCTCTGCTGAGGCTGGGAAGTTTTCCCATTGTACTTGCGACCTTGAGCAGCTTGGGCTTGCTCAGGGATCCCTTCCCAGAAGGGAAGCTGCCTGGCCAAGTCTCGATAGAATGGGGTTCGCTGGGCTGTTTGCGTCTTCACGCCCTCGTGCTCACGTTGTAGGGCAACAGTGAGACACAAGACAGCTCGTCAAACGCAAAGGAGAAGAGCAGGGTGACCAGCCAATTGCGCCAACTGAAGGCCCATCTCGCTGAACCGGAAAACTTTGCCCCCTACGGACAGGTCATTTGCCCCACTCCCGATCACAAACCCTTCGACAGTCAAGATGCTCAGTTGTTCTTGAATCAAGGGCAGCCCCGCTTTTACATCATGCGCTTGCCTCGCCGCGGCCTCAAGTTTACTCAGATCACCCACCACATCCGCTGCACCCAGTGCCTGGGATCCCTGAATGGCAAGGAGTGGTTTATTGGTGTTGCACCGCCTGCCGATGAGCTGCACGTGGATCAGATTCAAGCCTTTCGGGTGCCTGGGGATCGCTTTATCAAACTGGAGATGGGTACCTGGCATGCCGGCCCCTATTTTGACCACGAAGAGTTCATCGATTTCTACAACTTGGAGCTGGCCGACACCAACATCACCGATCACGAAACCATAAACTTACTCCAAACCTACAACCTGGAGTTCCAGATCACCCCCTGACAAGCTTTTGGGGATCCCTTATCAATCGGGCAAAAAGCAGCATTGATCACAGCAATCTTTCGCTTGAGCGCAAGAAGAGTTGTGGGGATCCGTACTCCACTATGGGTGGAGAGAAAAAGTGGGCTTGGATCCCAGTCCTAGTGGATGTAGCCGACTTGGGTGAGCGTTCCTTGACTTGGGCTTAAGTTATACCCTTGTCGGCATGAGTTTTGACGCTGTGGCCCACTCGGCCAGGTGATAGAACAGGGTCAAACCCAACAGCATTTGGGAGGTTTGTTGTCATGGCTACGTTGCAACCCAAAGTGACCCACCAGCTTTTGGCGGCCTTAGCCCTGCTTGCCTGTCTGGGCTTGTTGCCTGCTTGTGGCGAGAGCAGCAGCAGCACCGTCAGCCCCCCCAGCATCACCCCCACCCCCACCGGCTCATAATTCGGCTGGTTTTTGCATGCCCTTGCAGCGGTTGCCCAAGTTGGTTCAGCTTTGGGCTTTGAGGATCGCGGGGATCTTTTGTCTTTGTCTGCTGGCGGCCTGTGGAGGATCCCCTACCTCGATGGAGCCACCGCGGGCAGGGGAAGTGCCGATTGCCAGCTTCCTGTGCCGGTTGGATCGCCAGACCCGCAGCTTCACGGGGCCTATTTACGCCGAACAGCCCCAGGTTGCCACCTGCAACCCCGGTCGCCTTACGCCTGCAGCAGCCCAAAAGATGATGGATCGGCTGAATTTTCTACGGCTGTTGCACCAGTTACCGCCGGTGAAGCTCAATCCTCAGTTCCTAGAAGCCGCCCAGCAAGCGGCCTTGATGCAGGTAGCCAATGGTACTCTCAGCCACCAGCCGCCCCCTTCTTGGCGCTGCTTTACCCCTGCCGGGGAGGCGGGATCCCGCTTCAGCAACCTGGCGGTTGGGCCCATCCTAGAGCTGAACGGCCCCGATCCAGGCCGGGTGTTGGCGCGGCAGGTGGATATCTACTTTGCCGAGCCAGGTCGAGAAAACTTTGTGGATGTGGGGCATCGCCGCTGGAACCTGTATCCTCAGTACGCCCAGGGGGCCTACGGCATTGTCTTTGACCCACGGGCTGGACGGGTGACCCAGGCCAACGCCAACTGGATCTTCGGTTTTGACGAGTCGGTGCCAGATCCAGAGTTCATCGCCTTCCCGGAGAAAGACGGCTACCTCTACCGCCTAGAAGGGTTTTCCGGCCAGCCCCTGTCTGCCTACCGCTGGTCTTTCTCGGTGCCCAGCCGTGGCGGCAAGGCTGATCTCAGCCAAGCCCAAGTCCGCATCACCGATGCCCTCAGCGGCGAGCCGGTGCCTGTTGGAGATCTCCGCGTGGGGGATCCCGCCTTTGGCCTGGAAACTTTGACCTACTCCGTGGGTTCGATCCAGCCCAATCGCAACTACACCTTTGAAATTAGCGGCATTCGCCTCAACGGTGGCCCCCCCCGCAGCTACCGCTACACCACCGCTCTCTACGACTGCGATCCCCAAACTTCCCAACGGCCCGCACCCCTCACCGAAGGGCTGGGGATCCCGCCCCGTCTGCTCTGGCAGATGGAGCCTTTCAACTCTTTCAACCCTCTCAACTAGCTTTTCCTCACCCCCAGCCCCTTTCCCAAAGGGGAGAGAGGGGTCTGCTGCTCCTGGAAGCCTGACTTTATGCATAAAGCGCAATTCGAGAGTGACAAAACTGCATAACCTGTTACAAAGTGTAACTGCCAATACCAAAGTTAACGGTTCGTCATCGCTAGGGTAGCCAGTGTTCACCCCACGGCAGCGATCATGGCGAACCAGTTTGAACGCATCAAAAGCGAGAAGGATGGCTTGGCGGTCAAGGCTGAGCTGGAAGCGTTTGCCCGCCTGGGTTGGGAGAACATTCCTGAAGACGACCGGGATCATCGCCTCAAGTGGTTGGGGATCTTCTTTCGCAAGCGCACCCCAGGTCAGTTCATGCTGCGGCTGCGCCTGCCCAATGGGATCCTAACCAGCGGCCAAATGCGGATGTTGGGCGCAATCATCCACCCCTATGGAGAACAGGGCGTAGCCGACCTCACCACCCGGCAGAACCTGCAACTGCGGGGCATCCCCATCGAGGAAATGCCCCAGATCCTGGGCTACCTGAAAGAGGTAGGCCTGACCAGCATCCAGTCGGGCATGGACAACGTGCGCAACATCACGGGATCCCCTCTGGCCGGTATTGACCCGGATGAGCTGATCGATGTGCGCGGCCTCACCCGCAAGGTGCAGGACATGATCACCAACAACGGCGAGGGCAACCCTTCCTTCAGCAACCTGCCGCGCAAGTTCAACATCGCCATCTGCGGTTGTCGCGACAACTCCGTGCATGCGGAGATCAACGACCTGGCCTTTGTGCCCGCCTTCAAAAATGGCCGCCTGGGCTTCAACGTCCTGGTGGGCGGCTTTTTCTCGGCTCGCCGCTGCGCCGAGGCAATTGGCCTAGATGTCTGGGTGGATCCCCGCGATGTGGTTCCTCTGTGCGAGGCGGTGCTGCTGGTCTACCGGGATCACGGCCTGCGGGCCAACCGGCAAAAGGCGCGGTTGATGTGGCTCATTGACGAGTGGGGCCTAGAGAAGTTCCGGGCGGCTGTGGAGCGCCAGATAGGCCACCCTCTGCTCAGGGCAGCGGAAAAAGATGAGGTGGTCTGGCACAAGCGGGATCTGCTGGGGGTGCATGCCCAGAAGCAGCCGGGCCTCAACTTTGTCGGCCTGCATGTGCCGGTGGGGCGGCTCAACGCCCTGGAGATGATGGAGCTGGCCCGCTTGGCGGAGGTGTACGGCTCCGGAGAGCTGCGGCTGACGGTGGAGCAGAACGTGCTCATCCCCAATGTGCCCGACTCCCGAGTGGCCCCGCTCCTCAAAGAGCCGCTCTTGAAGAAGTTCTCCCCCAACCCAGGGCCCTTGCAGCGGGGGTTGGTGTCCTGTACGGGCAACCAGTTCTGCAACTTTGCCCTTATCGAGACCAAAAACCGGGCTGTGGCCTTGATGGAGGAGCTGGAGGCGGAGCTGGAGATCCCCCAAACGGTGCGCATCCACTGGACGGGCTGCCCCAACTCCTGCGGCCAACCCCAAGTAGCCGATATCGGCCTTATGGGCACCACTGCTCGCAAGGACGGCAGGGTGGTGGAGGCCGTGGACATCTACATGGGGGGAGAGGTGGGCAAAGACGCCAAGCTGGGCGAATGCGTGCGCAAAGGGATCCCTTGCGAAGACCTCAAGCCGGTCTTGGTGGAGCTGCTCATTGAACACTTTGGGGCCAAGCCACGTCAGCATCCGTCCGCTGCCCAGGCTTCTGTTTTGGTAACCCGCTAGCGGTTCTGTTGCCGTCCTGAAAGTTTTTCTTTCTTCGTCGTTGTAAATCTTGGAGGTTTCGATGTCTAAGCTGTTCAGCACTTCCTCTCCCGTCTCCCGTCGGCAATTTTTGGCCGGGGTGGCTGCTCTCACGGCTGGGGCGGCTACGGCTGGGATCCCGCGCGCCCAATCGCAATCCTTGGGCAAAGGCTACTGGGTGGCGCAGGCCGATACTCCCGAAACCACCAGCGCCAAGCTGGGGTTCATCGCTCTAACCGACGCGGCCCCCCTGATCATCGCCAAAGAGAAGGGGTTTTTCGACAAGTACGGCATGAAGGACGTAGAGGTGGTCAAGCAGGCCTCTTGGGGCACCACCCGCGACAACTTGGTGCTGGGATCCGCCGCCGGCGGCATCGATGGGGCACACATCCTCACCCCCATGCCCTACCTCATCACCACCGGCAAAGTTACCGATGGCAAGCCGGTGCCTATGTACATTTTGGCCCGTCTCAATCTGGACGGTCAGGGCATCAGCATTTCCAACCAATATCGGGATTTGCAAATCGGCCTGGATAGTTCCCCCCTCAAGGCCAAGTTTGCCGAGCTTCGAGCTGCCGGCAAAGATCCCAAATGTGCGATGACCTTCCCTGGTGGCACCCACGACCTATGGATGCGCTACTGGCTGGCCGCAGGCGGGATCGATCCCACTAGCGACGTCTCCGTCATTGTGGTGCCGCCGCCGCAGATGGTGGCCAATATGAAATCCAGAACCATGGAAGCCCTCTGTGTGGGCGAGCCTTGGAATGCCCAGCTGGTGAACCAAAAAGAGGGGTATAGTGCCCTCACCACCGGCGAGCTGTGGAACGGCCACCCGGAAAAGGCCTTTGCCCTGCGGGCCGACTGGGTGGATGCGCACCCGAAAGCCACCCTTGCCCTGTTGAAAGCGGTGCTAGAAGCCCAGATCTGGTGCGACCAGATGGAAAACAAAGAGGAGATGTGTCGCATCATCGGCGACCGCCGCTGGCTGGGGGTGCCTGTGCCCGATATCTTGGGCCGTTCTCGGGGCACTTTTGACTACGGCACCGGCAAGGTCGTTGAAAACAGCCCCCACCTGATGAAGTTCTGGCAGGACTACGCTTCCTACCCCTTCAAGAGCCACGATCTCTGGTTTTTGACCGAAAACATCCGCTGGGGCTATCTGCCTGCCGACACCGATACCAAAGCCTTGGTGGAGCGGGTGAATCGGGAAGAACTCTGGCGAGAAGCTGCCAAAGCCATTGGTCAGGGGGCAGCCATTCCCCCCAGCACCTCTCGAGGAGTGGAAACCTTCTTCGACGGGGTGCAGTTCGATCCCGAAAATCCTGCCGCCTACCTGGAGAAATTGGCGATTAAGAAGCTGGCCTAATTTCCCAACTTTCCCCAGCAAGTTAGCTGCAAACCCTCTGTCCAGGAGAGAAGGGATCCCCGAATCCCCACAAAGAGTGTTCAACTGAAACCCCTTCTCTCTTGGGATCCTCTTAAGTTGACTTCAACCTTACTCCCAGCAAGCCATGAGGATTTTCCACTCTGCCCTACAGTTGGGCTACCACCTCTTTCGGATCCTGCTTCCCCTACTGGTTGGCCTAGGCCACTGGCTGCTGAAAACCAGCCCAGTCTTTGTTCTTCAGTCCAATGCCGGGCTCCACTCCCCGGCCAGCTCTGCATCTTCTTCTGCTTGGAGGCAGCGAGTCCAAATCCACCAAGTGCTGCGCCGCGTTCTTTTGCCCACCACGGCCATTTTAATAGTGCTCGTTCTCTGGCAAATTGCCTATAGCCGCCCCGGAGCCAACTTGCCCACCCCTCTCCAGGTTTGGCAGGACACCTGGGATCCCCTCATTAAAGATCCCTTTTTTGACTATGGCGGCAATGCCAAAGGGCTGTTCTGGCAAATTTGGGCCAGCTTGCGGCGGGTGTTCATTGGGTTTGCCCTGGCCGGCTTGGTGGGGGTTGTGGGCGGCATGATCATCGGGGTCAATCGCTGGCTGTACGAGGCTTTGGATCCCATTTTTCAGGTGCTGCGCACGGTGCCGCCTTTGGCCTGGCTGCCGATTTCTTTGGCTGCCTTTCGAGATGCCAACCCTTCCGCCATTTTCGTAATCTTCATTACGGCCCTCTGGCCCATTTTGATCAACACCGTTGTCGGCGTACAGCAGATCCCACAGGACTACCGCAACGTGGCCAGAATTGTGCGCATGTCCGGCTGGAAGTACTTTTTCAAAATCGTTTTCCCGGCAACTGTGCCCTATATTTTTACCGGCTTGCGCATTGGGGTGGGCTTGTCTTGGCTGGCCATTGTGGCAGCGGAAATGTTGATTGGCGGTGTGGGCATCGGGTTCTTCATCTGGGATGCCTGGAATAGCTCCCGCATCAGCGAAATCATTCTGGCTTTGATCTATGTCGGGATGGTGGGTCTTCTGCTGGATCGCATCACGGCTTGGATTGGCTCGCTGGTGGTGGCTGAGGATCGCTAAATGAGCTTGGCCGAGTTTTAGATTGGTTGCTGACAATTTCTCCATGCTCTCAGAAATCATCTCAGGGGAATCATGAAGACCCAGCCTTACATTGAAGTGGATCATGTCGACAAGGAATTTCTCCTCGACAACGGAGAGGTCTACCCTGTCCTGAAAGACATCCACCTGGAGATCCAAAAAGGGGAATTTGTCTCGCTAATTGGCCACTCCGGCTGTGGCAAATCGACCCTACTCAACATCATTGCTGGCCTGGAAAAGCCTTCCCGCGGAGGCATTCTCCTGGAGGGCCGACAAGTTACAGATCCCGGCCCAGATCGCATGGTGGTGTTTCAGAACTATTCCCTGCTGCCCTGGCTGACGGTGCGGGAGAACATTGCCCTGGCTGTGGACGAGGTGCTGGGATCCCTTCCCAAAGCAGAGCGAAGCCGGATTGTGGAAGAGCACATCCGCCAGGTGGGGTTGCAGGGGGCAGCCGACAAGCGACCGGCCCATCTGTCAGGAGGGATGAAACAGCGGGTAGCCATTGCCCGGGCTTTGGCCATCCGTCCGCGGGTGCTGCTGTTGGATGAGCCCTTTGGCGCTCTGGATGCCTTGACGCGCGGCAACCTGCAGGAGCAACTGATGGAGATTGCCCAGGCGGAGCAGCTCACCTGTGTCATGGTTACCCACGATGTGGATGAGGCGCTGCTGCTTTCGGATCGGGTGGTAATGATGACCAATGGCCCGGAGGCCCGCATTGGCCAGATTTTGCGGATCCCTTTTCCTCGACCCCGCCATCGTTTGGAAGTGGTGCGTCACCCCGACTACTACAGCCTGCGGGGAGAGATGATCTACTTTCTCAACCAGCAAAAGCGGGCTCGCCAAAAAACGCCTGTTCGCGTGGCCATTGCCAAACACGGCCTGGAGAAGGTCAATTTGGAGGTTGGCTTTGTGCCCCTCAACGACTGCGCCCCGCTGGTGGTGGCGCAGGAAAAAGGCCTGTTTCAAAAGCATGGCCTGGAGCAGGTCACCCTGGTGCGGGAGCCAGGCTGGAAGACCATCTGGGAAGGGATCCGCTCCGGTCGGCTGGACGCGGCTATGGTGGTGGCCGGGATCCCGTTGGCTTCCACCTTGGGAGTAGGGGGAGTTCCGGTGCCTTTGATTACCGCGCTAACCCTCTCCCGCGGCGGCAACGCCATTACCTTTGGGCGCAGACTTTGCCTGCAGGGTGTTCTCAGTCCCTGGGATCTGCGCCAACACCTCCGGCAAACTCCTGACGTGGTTCATACCCTAGGGGTGGTGCACCCGGCCTCAATGCAAAACTTCTTGCTGCGCCATTGGCTGGCTAGCGCGGGGGTGGATCCGGATCGGGATGTCACGTTAACCGTGATCCCGCCGCCGCAGATGGTGGCCCACCTCAAGGCCGGCAACATCGATGGCTACTGCGTGGGCGAGCCCTGGAACTCCCGCGCCGTGCGGGAACAGGTGGGGGTTATCGTCGCCACCACCCCTGAAATCTTACCCAGCCACATCGAAAAGGTGCTGACGGTGCGCCAGGACTGGGCCCAAAGCTACCCCCGCACCCACGTGGCTCTGGTCAAAGCACTACTGGAGGCTTGTCACTACTGCGATCAGCCGCAGCACCGTTCTGAGATCTTGGAGTGGCTGGCTCAGCCCCAGTATGTGGGCGTGGCCCTGGAGGATCTGCAGCCGGGGTGGACGGGTATTCTGCAGCGGGGAATTGCCGATGAATCCCAAGCCCTCACCGGTTTTCACCAGTTTGCCAACGGGCGCAACACCTGTCCGGAAAGATTGGAACACCTCTGGATCCTGACGCAGATGGCTCGCTGGGGACTCTGCGCTTTTCCCCGCAATTGGGTTTCGGTTCTCGACCAAGTTCTGGACAGCGAAACCTACGCCCTAGCCGCCAGAGAACTGGGCCTTCCGGATCGGGCCCACGACCGCGGAGCTTTACTCTTTGGCGATGGATCCCGCTTTGACGGAGAGGATCCCGTTGCTTACCTGGAGTCGGTGGCCATCCGGCAGGATCTGAAACTGCAGGAGTACCGGCTCAGCGAAGTTTAGCTTTTGTTACCTTAGCCCCTCAATTGGAAAACACCATGATGACCAGTTCTCGCCTATCTTCCTCACCGCTATCTTCTGCATCTCCGGTTGCAGGACTGCCCCTTCTTTGTCTTCAGAATGTGGGCAAGACCTACTTCACCTCAGCAGGGCCCTTCGTTGCGCTGGAAAATATCAATCTGGAAGTGGCCGCCGGTGAGTTTGTTTGCATTATCGGCCACTCGGGTTGTGGCAAATCCACCTTGATCAACATGGTGGCGGGTTTTTCGACTCCCACTTCGGGATCCATTACCCTCAAGGGCCAGCCCATCACCTCCCCAGGGCCGGATCGGATGATGGTGTTTCAACATTATTCCCTTTTGCCCTGGCTGACGGCTTTTGAAAATGTTTATCTGGTGGTGGATCAGGTTTACCCAAACAAATCCCGGCGGGAGAAAAGGGAAATCGTTGAAGAACACCTAGAATTGGTAGGTTTAGCAGAGGCAGCCCACAAGCGGCCCAAGCAGCTTTCTGGAGGCATGAAGCAAAGGGTAGCCATTGCCCGCGCTCTTGCCGTTCGTCCAGAAGTTTTGCTGTTGGATGAGCCTTTTGGGGCCTTGGATGCCATTACCAAGGAAGATCTACAAGATGAGCTGCTGGCCATTTGGCGGGATCACCGCTGCACAGTTTTGATGATTACCCACGACATCGACGAGGCTCTCTACTTGTCAGACCGTGTGGTGATGATGACCAACGGCCCCGCTGCCCATATCGGCGAGATCTTGACCATTCCCTTCGAGCGACCGCGCATCCGCTCCCGCATTATGGAAATGCCCGAGTTCTACGAATTGCGCAACCGCGCCCTTGACTTCCTCTATCGCCGCTTTGCCCATGGGGAGGATTAAGCTAGGAATCAAAACGCTTGGGGAGGGAAGTTGATGGCCACTGCTCCGGTTCAGGTAGTTCCAACCGATCTCCCAATGGAGGAGCGGGTCTCTAGCTTGCCCAAAACCCTTGCCGACTATCTGGCCAATCCGGTTGCCCAAACCAAATGGGTAGATGGCTACATTGTAGAGAAAGTGGGGCAAACCTTAGTGCATGCCAAGATCCAAACCCGACTTCTCTTCCGTTGGCTCGGTTATGTTGAATGTCAGCCATTGGGGGGTATGGTTTTGGTGAAGGCTCCCGGCCAAACCAAAGGCAGAGTCAGAAGACCTGATGCTGCCTACTCATCTCCAGATTTAATCCAGCAATTTGGAGAGGATATTGCCACGCTGCTGCAGAGCTATCCTCTGGTTGAGGAGATCTTCTCTCCAACCGACTGTGGAGAAGATATTTTCCTAAAAGCCCAAGAGTATCTCAGCTCCGATGTACTGGAAGTCTGGCTGATTTTTCCCAGAAGCAAATACGTTTTTATCCAAACTCAAGATGGCCATCTTTGGCTAGCTGAACAGGACACTGACAAGAGCTAGGTTGTATTACCTGGCTTGGAGATCCAAGTTGCCGCTCTTCTCAGCTAAGGGATCCAAAATGCGAGAGAATTGGGCGTTTAATAGGGATCCCAACTCATGGTGACCGCGATGGAGTCGGAAAAAGCTGTCATCAAAACCCTATGTCCCTATTGCGGTGTGGGATGTGGATTGGAGGCGGTTTCGACAGCCTCAGGTGACTGGAAAATGAGAGGCGACCGGGAGCATCCTTCCAGCTTGGGGATGGTCTGTGTAAAGGGGGCTACGGTTCTGGAGGCAGTTGGTCGAGATCGGCTGCTCTCTCCCCTGTTTCGGGAGAGCTTGGATCAGCCCTTTCGTCGCATTTCTTGGGATCAGGCTTTTGAGGAGATGGTTTCTCGGCTGCGCTGCCTCAAAGACAACCCCCACTCCATAGCCATGTATGGATCGGGGCAGTTGCTCACTGAAGACTATTACGTTGCTCAAAAGCTCATTAAGGGCTGCCTGGGCACCAATAATTTTGACACCAACTCGCGCCTGTGCATGTCCTCAGCCGTCTCGGCCTACACCCAATCCCTGGGATCCGATGGCCCCCCCTGCTGCTACGAGGATCTCGATCTCTGCAATCTGGCTTTTCTGGTGGGCACCAACACCGCCGAGTGCCACCCCATTCTTTTTAATCGCTTGAAGAAGCGGCACAAGCCCGGATCCCCCCTCAAAATGGTGGTCGTGGATCCCCGGCGCACTCAAACAGCAGAAGCTGCTGATCTCCACTTAAAAATTTGTCCTGGAACCGATATCGATCTTTTCAATGGGATTGCCCATTTGTTGTTAAAGTGGGGATCCATTGCTGCTGATTTTATCGAGGGCTTCACCCAAGGTTTTGCTGAATATGCAGCTTTGCTGGCCGATTATGAACCGCAGATTGTGGCCCAGCGCTGCGGAATTGCCACCGAGGATTTGATCGAAGCAGCCAAGCTTTGGCAGGGATCCCAAAGAGTTCTATCCCTTTGGTCGATGGGCCTAAACCAGTCCAGCGAGGGCACCGCCAAGATCACCAGCTTAATCAACCTGCATCTCCTGACCGGGCAAATTGGCCGACCGGGGACGGGCCCCTTTTCCTTGACCGGCCAGCCCAATGCCATGGGTGGTCGAGAGGCGGGGGGGTTATCTCATCTGCTGCCGGGATATCGGCTGGTGAGCCATCCCCAGCATCGGGCAGAGGTGGAGCAGGCTTGGGGTTTGCCCAGCGGTTCCCTCTCTCCCTGCCCAGGGCTGAGGGCTACCGAGATGATTGCCGCTCTGGAAACCGGATCCCTGCAGTTCTTCTGGATTGTGGCCACTAATCCTTTGGTGAGCTTTCCGGATCTGGAACGGGTCAAAAAAGCCCTGAAAAAGTCTCCCTTTACTGTTTATCAAGAGGCTTATTACCCTACGGAAACGGCAGAATATGCCCATTTGCTTTTGCCTGCCTGTCAGTGGAGCGAGAAAACCGGGGTGATGACCAACTCCGAGCGCAGGGTTACCCTTTGTCAAGCCTTTCGAGACCCCCCTGGCGAAGCCCGACCCGATTGGGAGATCTTTGCTGAAGTGGGGCGCAGGTTGGGCTTTGAAGCGCAATTTTCCTTCCAAACCGCGGCAGAGGTTTATGCAGAATTTGCCGCCCTTACCGCAAATCGCCTCTGCGATCACTCCGGCCTCAGCCATGCCCTTTTGGCAGAACAAGGCCCTCAGCAATGGCCTTATCCCAAAGAAAGAACCTCGGCCCCTAAGTCCACTCGCCTCTACACAGATTGGCGTTTCCCGACCCCCAATGGCCGCGCCCGCTTTATCCCCCACCCTTCCCGTGGCCTAGCAGAGCCGCCGGATCCCCAGTTTCCCTACGTATTAACCACGGGCAGGCTATACGGCCATTGGCACACCCAAACCCGTACCGGCAGGATTGAAAAAATCAAGCACATGCACCCCCAACCCTTTATTGAAATCCATCCTCGCGATGCGGAAAAACTGGGCATCCAAGGTGGAGATTGGGTTCAAGTGCGTTCTGCCCGCGGACGGGCCTATTTCCCGGCCAAGATAACTGCCAACATTGCTCCCGGTACGCTATTTGTACCCATGCACTGGGGATCCCTCTGGGCAGAACAAGCCGAGTGTAATGCCCTTACCCATGACATCAGTTGTCCCGATTCCGGCCAGCCGGAATTAAAAGCCTGCGCCGTTGCTCTTGAGAAAGCCGATCCACCGCTCAAGCAATCCCCTCAACTCTAGATTTGGTTCCTAATCGAGGTTCCCATGACTCTGTTTCAGTTTGAGCAAGATTTTGCCGACTCTCTGCGATGCATCCCCATGACCTTGCGCCTAAAGCTGGATTTGTGCGGGATCAAGCTCAAGCTCCATCAATGGGCCAAGTTTTCCTTAGAAGAGCGGCGGAAGTGTGTTGATTGGCCCTCTGAATCTCCACAGGATCTAGAAGAACTCCGCAACCATCTGCGCCATTTGGTTCGCTCCATCTGCCACGAAGAGGCGCAAGAGATTCCCATTGACCCCCAGCCTGAATGGCAAAATCCCAACCAGATCCCAATGGCTGTCCAACAAAAAGCTCAAGACCTGGGGATCCGGCTTGCCCTCGATTTCTGGAGAAACTTGCACGATATCCAGAGATTTGCCTTGCTGAAGTTGAGCCGATCCCATCACGAAAACAAAAATTTCTTGCCCGCTCTGCGAGAGTTTGGCCTGAAGATGGCGAGGGATGGTGATTGCAGTTACTCTGAATCTATTTGAGAGAGATAGTCTCCTCTGCCATGCGCTGCCCCAGACGACCACCCCCAACCCCTCTTCCACCCTGGGAGAGGAAATGCCTGCTCTAGGGGATCCGGGTCCGCAACAGTTCAAGTGGGCTAATGGGGGATCCCCCTCGAGAGGGGAGAGACTCAGCTCAGCAATATCCGTGCCTAGTCAAAGCAGAGGGCTATTGTTAAGGAATCTAAAGTAAAGTTGAGCTTTTGATATCACTGTTGCCGTCTTGTTACCGAAAGCGCTATCGTCTAAGCATCAAAGCTTTTTTCAAAGCTGCTTTATGGGCCCTGGAGGAGCGACCCCTCTGGGGCTTCTTCCATCCGGCTGCAGCTGAGAGGGCAAGGGATGGCTTTATGGGGTAGGGATCACTCCTCGGCGGACGGCAGGCCCCAGGGCGTGGCTGCCGATGTCAGAACGGTAGTAGGCCTTGGGAAACTGCACTTGCTCCACGGCTGCGTAGGCTTGGCGCAGGGCCTCGGGTAGGGTTGCCCCTTGGCCGGTAAGACAGAGAACGCGCCCGCCATCGCTCAGGAGCTGCTTGCCTGCCTGGCGGGTACCCGCATGAAACACCAACGCCCCCGTGGTGGCAGCTGCATCCAAGCCGGAGACGGGGATCCCTCGCTCGTAGGCATCGGGATAGCCTGGGGCTGCCATCACCACGCAGGCGGCATAGCCGGGTTTCCATTTGAGCTGGATTTGGGCCAGCCGTCCTTCTATACAGGCCAGCAGCACCTCGTCCAAAGGGTTTTCCAGCAAGGGCAGGAGGACTTGAGCCTCTGGATCCCCAAAGCGGCAGTTGTACTCCAACACGTAGGGATCCCCACTGGGCGTGATCATCAAACCGGCATAGATCACCCCCTGGTAGCGGATGCCCCGCCGTTGCAAAGCCTCCAGGGTGGGATCCAGGATCTGGGTTTGGATGCGGGCCAACCCTTCTGGAGTGACCAGGTGATCCGCAGGGGCATGAGCTCCCATGCCGCCGGTGTTGGGGCCAGTATCGCCCTCGCCAAGGCGCTTGTAGTCCTGGGCAGGTGGCAGCGGCACACAGATCTGGCCATCGGTTAGAGCCAAAACCGACACCTCCTGGCCGGGGATAAACTCCTCGATCAGCACCTGATCGCCCGGCTTGGCCAGGGCTGCTTCCAGGGCTTGCACGGCTTCTTCCCGGTTTTGGGCAACGGTTACCCCCTTGCCGGCAGCCAGTCCATCTTTTTTGATGACCACTGGGAAACTCTGGGAGTCGAGATAGGCCACAGCGGCAGATAGCTCAGCAAAGCCGGTAGCGCGAGCAGTCGGGATCCCCGCCTCTTGCATCAATTGCTTAGCCCAGAGTTTGCTTCCTTCCAGTTGGGCAGCGGCGCGGCTAGGCCCGAAAATGGGCAACCCTGCTGCCTGGAAGGCGTCCACGATCCCCTGCACCAAGGGCAGCTCTGGCCCTACCACCGTCAGGCGGATCCCTTGTACGGTAGCAAACCGCACCAGGCCTTCAATGTCGGTAGCCGCCAAAGCCACGGATTGACAGCGGGGCAGCTGCTGCATGCCGCCGTTGCCGGGGGCACAGTAGATCCGAGTAACCTGGGGAGACTGCAACAGCTTCCAGGCCAGAGCGTGTTCTCGCCCCCCAGATCCGATGACCAGAGCCTGCATGGTGTGCTATTCCGCTGTTTCTAAACCCAGCTTGCCTGTTTTCCGAACATCCCCCATTAGACCATGTTCTTGTACCATTTCTGGGGTGTTGGCGCACTCCGGTCAGTGGACGGCGAGAGAACGGCCCCGCCAAGTCCAGTTGCGGCCGGTGGTGGTGCGGATGGCCGAAGCCAAGATGATGGCCGCTGTCGCCCAACCCCCCACTGCCGTTAGCCACCAGTAGCAGAGGGGCAGATGCGCCCAATGCCGGAGCAGAAGCCGGATGGCCAATTGGGCCAGGATCCCTGCCAAGCTGGCCAACAGCACCTCCAGGGATCCCGTAGCCCCAGCCAGGATCACCCCCAACCAGGGCAAGCTGCAGATCCCCAAGACCGTACCCATTGCCAACACCGCCAAGGCCCAGTTGCGCTCCAGGCCCAGGAACCAGTTTTTGGTCCACCCTTCCCAAAGGGCAGCCCCGTTGGCATACATGCGGCTGCGCACCCGCGGCCCTCCCAGGCAAATTTGCAGGCCTAACCCCTGGGCTTTGATCCGTTGCCCCAGGGCCACATCCTCGATCACCACATCGGCCACTCCGGCGTGCCCGCCAACTTGCTCGTAGGCAGAGCGCCGAAACAGCATGAAAGGGCCAAAGGCAAAGGCTTTGGGGTTGTCGGGATCGTTCACGGCGGCAAAGTTGTAACCCACCGCCAGGATGGTCATCATGATGGGTTGCACCAGCCACTCCGCCAGGCAACCGCACACCAATTGCGGCCCTACACTCACCAAGCCGCTGCCGCTTGCCAGCAAATGTCCTAAGGCCGCTTCAATGGCACCGGATCCCAGCCGCACGTCGCAATCCAGAAACAGCAAGTAGTCGGCTTCTACGCGGGCGACGGCTTGGGCACAGGCCCAGTTTTTGCCCACCCACCTTTGGCCTTTGGGACGGGGATCCCCCTTGAGCAGGTGTAGGCGCGGATCTTGCCGTTCGGCAGCCAGGGCTTGGGCCAGCTCCCAGGTGGCATCCGTGGATTCATCGTCCACCAACCACACCTGTAAAGGGGCAGAGGTGCTGTCCAGAATGCTGCTCAGGCAGCCCACCACGTTCTCGGCCTCGTTGTAGGCGGGCACGATCACCGCCAGCCGCTCCATCCCGGCCGCGATTTCCCCTGCCTGTTCCGCCGGGGGATCCCTCAGCCAGGGGGAAGCCCGCAACGCTCGCCTCAGTTGCAGGGCCACTAGGGCAATCGCCAAAGCTGTTAAGGACAATACCCCCGTTAGGATTTCTCGGATCCCCACTCCTGCTTCCCTCGTTGTTTAGATGTGCTCAGGAACAGATTCCCACCTCTAATGCTCTAGCTCTGGGATGGCCCAATGATTTTCTAGGCAGACAAAACCCCCTCTACGATATCGCCATAGGGCCGGGGAAAGATTAGCCAGACCTGGCGCTGGGTTTCCACCAAGGCACGCACCAAAGGGGAAAGATGGGCAATTTCTTCATAGCCACGCTCGGTTTTGAGCTGGATCCCTTGGTCATAAAAGCTATAGCCCTGGACATGGGCAGAGCGGATGCCCAAGTAACTTTCAGGATCCAGCCCGTCCTGCAGCATTTTGGCCTGCACGGCGGCCACCAGGGTTTGGCGTTGTTCCTCAGACAACTGGGTAATGTTGCGGGCCTTGAACAAATCCCGCTCCAAGTAGCGCCGCGACAGATCCGCCAAGATGGGATCCTTCCCCGACATGGCCCAGAGGCGCATGGGGTAGCTGAAGATGATATCGTCGGCAGCCAAGTAGAGGGGGAGCGGCAACTCGAAGGGATCCCCTTTTTGAGCCGCCAGCGAGGCCCAGCACCAAGCGCTGAGGATGGGATCCAGCTCAATCTCCCCCCTTTGCAGGAGCGCCTCTGCCCGCCTGAATAGCCGCTCCAAGATAAAACGGGCACAGAGGCTCTTGGGGTGCTGGTACACCTGGGTGTACATGAAATAGCGCACCACCAGGTAGTGCTCGATGGCCCCCAGGCCTTTGCGGGCGGGGATGGACAGGGATCCCGTCTCCGGGTCATAATCCAGCACCGTTAGGATGCGATCCAAGTCCAGGTGGCCGTATTGGGCACCCGTGAGCAGGCTATCCCGCATCAGGTAATCGAAGCGGTCGCAGTCCAGTTGGCTGGAGATGAGTTGCCCCACCAGCGGCAGGGGAAACTGCTTCTGCAGCACTTGCTGCATCTGGGCCGGCAGTTGGGGATCAAACTCTGCCAGCAGCGTCCCCACCTGGGGATCCTCCCGGAGAATGCGGGCCGTCCAAACCTCGTGCCGGCAGCCGAAGATCTCTTCCCCGGCATGGCTAAAAGGGGCATGGCCAATGTCGTGCAGCAGAGCCGAGGCCAAGGTTACCGCCCGATAGGGACGCAGCTCCGGGTGGCGATGGGCCAATTTGTCGAACAGCCGCCGCGTTACCTGCAGCACCCCCACCGAATGGGTAAAGCGGGATCCCTCTGCCCCGTGGAAGGTAAAAAAGGCCGTGTCCAACTGGCGAATGCGGCGCAGCCGCTGAAAGGCCGGTGTATCGATCAGGCGAATGAGCAGAGCCTCAACCGCGTCCCCTCCATTCAGGCTGATGGCGCCATGCAGGGGATCGTGGTAGGTGCGGGACTTGCAAAACCGTAGCGGCATACTCCCACCATACCTCGCCAATTTTGGGATCCTTGGCTAGCCTGTCTGGGGGTGCTTCCCGCCTCGCCCTATCTATGCCCGCTTTCCCATGCCTCTCTCTGCAAAGGATGCCAGCACCCGAACCCCAGAAAACTCGACTCCAAGACAACAAGACAGCTGGGTGTTCCTCCTCTCCCTGCTGATTTTGATACTCAGTTTGGGGCTAACCGGCTGCTCTGCCAGTTCTGGATCCCCTGTTGTGCCCAGCCCACCCACCCTCACCCGCTACGTTGCCCTGGGAGCCAGCGATGCCGTTGGCTACAACGCCTCCATTTCCTGTGATGGCCCAGCCAACGCCGCCGGCACTCGACCCCAGCGCTCAGAGCCCCTGGACTGCCCCAATGGAACGGGCTATGTGCCCCGCCTGGCTCGCTTGCTGCCCGGCCCAGTGGAGCTTATCAACCTGGGCCGTTCGGGAGCGGTGCTCAGCCCCGCCATGCAAGCCCTGAGGCAGGGGATCCCGGCCAATTTGCTGCAGGATCAAGTGCCGCGCCTTCCCCCCGATGCCACCCTGATCACCATTTGGGTGGGCGGAAACGATACCAACGCCATCGCTCTGGCGGCGGCTCAACGGGCTCTCCAAGGTGAGGATCCCTTGCCCTTCGTCGATCAGCAGATCCGACAATTCGCCGCCGATTACCAAACCCTGCTGCAAGCGGTGCGTGCCCGTGCCCCTCAAGCTCGCCTGGCGGTGGCCAACCTGCCCAACTTCGCCCTGATTCCTCTGGGTCAGCAGCAACCCAGCAGCGTGCGCCAACTGCTCTCCCTGATCTCGGTTGGCCTCACGCAACGGGCCATCAACCCCTTAAGCCAACAGGGGATCCCAGTGGTGGACTTGCTCTGCGATCCCCGCTCCTACCGACGCGAGTCCTTCTTTCCCGGCCCGCTGGCCGACGGCTTTCACCCCAACGACCGGGGCTACGCCGATTTGGCCGATGCCTTCTTGAGCGCCCTTCGGCAACCGCTCCCTCCCCAAACCCGCTGCCCTCCCTTTAGCGAGGTGGGATCCCTGCAACCAGATGCGGCGGCAGAGTCTGCCCTCCGCAGTTTTCTCACGGATGGATACAAGCCGGCACAATAGGAAGGATCCCTGCGCTCGGCAAGGGATCCCAAAGGCGCTTAGACGATCCAGCCACGGAGAACGGGCCAGTTTTAGGAAGCAGCCACAGCCGTCGAGGAACGCCGCCGCCGGCCCAGAGCACCCGCTACCGGCTCCGGTTGGGTTTCCACACTCAGGGAAGACACAGACTCCTCTTCAGGGGATTGCACAAAAACCGCCACCGTGGGCTTGCCGGGCAATTGTTCTCGCAAGAAACGGCGCACCACCCGCTCCACTTCGCCCTTAAGGCCGGCCCAGTCGATGTCCAGGCTGCCCCGCTCCAGCGAGCGAGCAAATTGGGGCCACGCTTGCCGAAGGGTGTTCTCCAGAAGGGGTTTCAGGTCGGATCCCTTGAGTTGGTTCCCTTCCCCCGCCAAGCCAAAGGTTTGCACCTGCGGGGTGCAGAGCAACTGGCCGCTGCCGTCCAGGCTGATCACCACCGTCACCATGCCGTCTTTGGCGATCTGCTGCCGCTCCTGCATCATCTCATCCATCACCACTCCATCGTGGGAAGCGGCGATCATCTGCAGGCCAGAGGGGACGCGGCCCGTGATGGCAATGCGCTCCCGGTTCACCTCCACCACATCGCCGTTGTCGATGATTACAATGTTTTCCCGCGGGATCCCCATGCTCATGGCGGTTTCGGCGTGCTTGACCAGCATGCGGTATTCCCCGTGGGTGGGGACAAAGAACTTGGGGCGGGTGAGGGCAATCATCAGCTTCTGGTCTTCCTGGCAGCCGTGGCCGGAAACGTGCAGGCCCTTGTCTTTGCCGTAAATGACATTGGCTCCCAGCTCCATTAGCTTGTCAATGACCCGCGAGACTGCGATCGTGTTGCCAGGGATCGGGTTGGCCGACCACACCACCGTGTCTCCTGGCTTGATTTGCAACTGCGGGTGCTCACCGTTGGCGATGCGGGTAAGAGCAGCCAGCGGTTCTCCCTGGGATCCGGTGGTGAGGATGATCACCCGGTCATCCGGCAGGCTGTTGATCACATGCATCGGCTGCAGCGTTTCGTCCTTGCAGCGGATGTAGCCCAAGCGCCGCGCATGAGCCACCACGTTTAGCATGGAGCGGCCCAGCAGAGACACCACCCGACCTTGCTGTTCGGCAATCTGCAGCACCAAGTTGAGACGATGTACCGAAGAAGCAAAGGTGGTGATGATCACCCGTCCCTTGGCTCCCGCAATGGCCTTGGTGAGACCGGGCACCACTGAGGCTTCAGAGGGGGTGAACCCCGGCACTTCCGCGTTGGTGGAGTCGCTGATCAGGCAGAGCACTCCCTTTTCCCCATGTTCGGCCAACCGCTGCAGGTCGAAGTACTCCCCATCCACGGGGGTATGGTCGATCTTAAAGTCGCCGGTCTGAATAATGACGCCCACAGGCGTGTGCAGAGCCACCGTAAAGCTATCGGCAAAAGAGTGGGTGTTGCGAATGAATTCGGCAAAAAAGTGCTTACTCAAGGGAACGATTTCACGGGGGCCAACAGGACGCAGCTCTGTGCGGTTGAGCAGGCCCACTTCCCGCAATTTCTCTTCCAGCAGCGCCAGCGCCAATCTGGGGCCGTAGATGACCGGAATATCAAATTCCCGCAAGTGATACGGGATGCCACCGATGTGATCTTCATGGCCGTGGGTAACCACCATCCCCCGCACTTTGTCCCGATTTTGCTTGATGTAGGTCATGTCCGGCAGCACGATGTTCACGCCGTGCATGCTCTCATCGGGAAAAGCCAAACCGGCATCCAAGAGGATAATGTCGTCCTCGTAGCGGAAGGCCCATGTGTTTTTGCCGATCTCCCGCTCGCCGCCCAGCGGAATCATCTGAACGGAAGAGGTGGATTGTGGGATCACAGAACGAGAAGCAACTGAAGAACGTGGTGTTGGCATATGGGTTTAGATCCTCAACAGTAAAAAAACAAAAACAGAAATAGGCGCAGGCTATCCCCAACAAGGCTGTGGGTGAAAGCTGAACTCAGCCGCCGCAACTTATTTGCTTCCCAAGCTGGGAAAGAGCTTTTCGGGGAAAAAGCCACTTACCCACAGGTCAAACGCCACAAAAGAGCCCCTTGCAAACCCCTGAAAACCGTGGTCATGGCAGAAGCAAAGCCTAAAAATGCAATCATGAAACTTTCGTCGCCATTTGTTCGGATCCCTTCGATTCAGCCAGTAGGCCCATCTCTTCAAGCACCTGTCGCAAAACCTGCAGAGAACTGGGCTGTAGAGGCGCTAGGGGAAGGCGCGCCCGACCCACTCGCCAACCCTGCATCTCCAATGCGGCCTTAATCGGAACTGGGTTGGTCTCGATGAATAAAACCTTGAACAACGGAAACAGGCGCAGGTGGTGGGCCAAAGCTTGATCGTGTTGCCCCCTGATGTAGCTCTGGATCAGCTCCTGCAACTGCAACCCAACCAGGTGGCTGGCTACACTGACCACACCGCTCCCCCCCAAAGATAGGAGCGGCAACGTCAAAGAGTCATCCCCTGAATAGATGGCGAAACGCGAGGGAGTGAGTCGCCGAATTTCCGAAGCTACATCCATCATACCACTGGCTTCTTTGATGGCGACAACCGTTTCCAATTCTGCTAATTGGGCTACAGTCTCCGGCTGTAAACTGGCCCCTGTCCGACTGGGAATGTTGTAGAGCAAGATGGGCAGGTCACTGGCTTGGGCGATGGCCTTGAAGTGCTCATAAAGGCCGGCCTGGGTAGGCTTGTTGTAGTAGGGCACCACCTGCAGAGAGCCATCCAAACCGAGTTGAGCGGCCTTTTTTGTGGCTTCAATGGCCTCACGGGTGGAGTTGGATCCCGTCCCGGCGATCACCTTAGCCCGACCGGCTACGGCATCTCGCACCACGCGGAACAGCTCATACTCCTCTTGCCAGGTTAGGGTGGGAGATTCGCCTGTGGTGCCACAGACCACCAAGCCGTCACTGCCGTGGGTTGCCAAGTAATCGGCCAAACGAGCGGCCTCATCGTAGTTAAGCTCCCCCTCATCGGTAAAGGGGGTAACCATGGCCGTCAGCACTCGACCGAAGTTCACCGATTGCTTCTCCCCATCAACCACACCAATCCGACGATTAACCGGGCGACCCAGATGAGACCAGTTTGTTTTTCCATCATACCTGCCTTTGCGTTAGGGATCCCGCTTGCCTGCCCTGCCAAGGCCCAGTTTGTGCCTCACCCGGTTGCCACAGGCTGGATAAAAGGGGGATAACAAAGAAGACAGACCGTTTGAACACGGAATGTATAGCCATTTGCCAATCCTGCCCCTACCTTTGGGGGGAGCAGCCTTTCTACCGACACTTGAGGATCCCTATGGACGCCCTAACTGCCCTGAAAGAGCGCATTTCCGCCGACAAATTGGATCCCAGCCGCCGTTTATCGGAAGCGGAGATCCGAGAGCTGGTGGCTTATGCTACGGAAGCTCCTTCTTCCTTCAACATTCAGCACTGGCGGTTTGTTGCGGTCACCGACCCGGAAGACAAAGAGCGCCTCAAATCTCTGGCCTACAACCAACAGAAGGTGGCGGATGCATCGGTGGTGTTTATCATCCTGGGGGATCTGCGGGGGTATGAGAAACTGCCTGAAATTGTGCAAAGAAGCGTTGCTGCCGGGATCCTCCCCCCCGAAAAAGCGGAAGGCTGGGTGAACATGGCCCAGGCAACCTATCTCCACAATCCCACCTTGGCGCGGGATGAAGCGATTCGCTCTGGGGCGATGGCTGCCATGGCGCTGATGATCGCGGCTCAGGCCAAGGGTTTGGTGAGCGGGCCGATGATCGGCTTTGATCCGGAAGGGGTAAAGCGGGAGTTCGGCATTGCCGACCGCTACGTGCCGGTGATGCTGCTGGCGGTTGGATATGCGGCAGCGGGTAACCTGCCGCGCAAGCCTCGCTTGGGGGTGGATGAAGTTCTGGCCTTTGGGCGAGGGCGGGAGTTTTAGCCCTAGGCTCAGGTGGGATCCCTGTCGCCCTCTCCTGGGCTCCTACCGGCATCAAGCCTTGAGAAAATGAACCAGCTGTTGCAAGCGATCCCAAGCGGCACCCCTGGCGAGAATCTCGCGAGCTTGGGCGATCCCGGCTCTCCAATCGGGGGCCACTCCGGCCACCTGCAGGGCCAAAGCAGCATTCAAGGCCACCACATCCTGCTGGGCAGGCGTCCCGGATCCCTGGAGAACTTGGGCGAGGATGGCAGCATTTTCCGCCACATCCCCCCCCTTGAGAGCTTGGGTGGGTGCCAGGGTCAGCTCGTAATCTGCAGGGTTCAAGACTTCCGTCCGCACCGACCCGCCGCAAAGGACGCCCAAATCCGTGGGCTGATCCAGCCCGGCCTCGTCGAGACCTTCGCGGCTGTGCAACACAATGGCCCCTTCCCGTCCCAACAGGCGCAGGGCCTCTGCCATTACCGGCACCAGCTCCTGGGCGTAAACCCCGATCACCTGGCGGTTGGGATAGAGGGGGTTGACCAAGGGCCCCAACAGGTTGAAAATGGTGCGAACCTTGAGGGCCCGCCGATAGGGGATCACCGCCCGCATGGCCGGGTGCCACTGGGGAGCAAACAAAAAGGTGATGCCCACTTCCGCCACAGCCGCCCGCACCCGCTCTGGCTCAGCCCCCAAGTTCACCCCCAGGGCCTCCAGCACATCCGCCGAGCCGACCTTGCCAGAGGCGGAACGGTTGCCATGTTTAACCACCGGGATCCCGGCTGCACTGACCACAAAGGCCACCGCCGTGGAAATGTTAAAAGTGCCGGCCCCATCGCCGCCGGTGCCACAGGTATCCACCAGGAGAGGCAAGTCCAGCGGGGATCCCAGCGAAGCCCGCTGTAGCACTCGTGCCATGCCGGCCAGTTCACCAGCGCTCACACCCTTGGCTTGCAGGGCCGCCAGAATCGCCCCCGACACCACATCTGGCACTTGGTTCTGGAGCCAACCGTTCATCAACTGTTCAGCTTGGGCTTCGCTGAGAGATTGCCGATCCAGCAACTGCCCCAAAAGCTGTGGCCAAAGGTCAGCCGTTTCCGTCATGGGTCGGGATCCTGGGTGTCAGCGGGTACTTATAGTAGCGTATCTAGTAGCGTATCCCGCCTCTGGGTCACTTGCCTCGTGCAGGTCGGGCCATGCTGATGGTTGGTATAGTGGGTTTGACCTGAGCCGTTTCCGGCCCTAGCAGGGTGCGCTCCATTCTTC
>NZ_JANSIB010000015.1:29359-33633 GCF_047461895.1 Synechococcus sp. R55.8
ATAGTGGGTTTGACCTGAGCCGTTTCCGGCCCTAGCAGGGTGCGCTCCATTCTTCTCTTCCCTCCCGGAGGTTGTGATGAACCCTCCAACTAACCCAAGGGCTTGCAGCCCGCTTGCACGAGCGGGAGCCTTTGCCCCCATCCATGTTGTGGGCGGGGGGTTGGCGGGGACAGAAGCTGCTTGGCAAATTGCCCAGGCAGGGTTGCCTGTCATCCTTTCGGAGATGCGCCCCGTGCGTCAGAGCCCGGCCCATCACACCGATCAGTTGGGGGAGCTGGTGTGCAGCAACTCCTTTGGGGCTGCGGCCAGCGATCGGGCGGCAGGGCTGCTCAAGGAAGAACTGCGACAACTGGGATCCCTGGTGATCGCGACGGCGGATTGCCATGCAGTGCCGGCAGGAGGGGCATTGGCAGTGGATCGGGCCCGCTTCAGCCAGGCTCTCACGGAAGCCATTCAAAACCATCCCCGCATCACCCTGCGTCGGGAGGAGGTGACGGAGATCCCGGAGGGCATTGCCGTCCTCTGTACCGGCCCTCTGACCAGCGATCCCCTGGCCAAGGCACTGCAAGCCTTTACGGGCCTGGAGTACCTGAGCTTTTTCGATGCTTCTAGCCCCATTGTTACCGGGGATTCGTTGAACCGAGCGGTGGTGTTTCAGGCTTCCCGCTACGACAAGGGGGAAGCAGCCTATCTCAACTGCCCCATGACGGAAGCGGAGTACGAACGGTTTTGGCGGGCGCTGGTGGAGGCGGAGCAGGCGCCCCTCAAGGATTTTGAACGGGAGGAGCGCAAGTTTTTCGAGGGCTGCTTGCCGATTGAAGAAATGGCGCGCCGTGGCAAAGACACCCTCTGTTTCGGCCCCTTGAAGCCGGTGGGGCTGGTGGATCCGCGCACGGGATCCCGTCCTTACGCGGTGGTGCAGTTGCGGCAAGAGGACAAAGCAGGGCAGCTGTGGAACTTGGTGGGCTTTCAAACCAACTTGAAATGGGGAGAACAGCAGCGGGTCTTTCGCCTCATCCCCGGCCTGGAACAGGCGGAGTTTGTCCGCTTTGGGGTGATGCACCGCAATACGTTTTTGAATTCCCCCCAGCTTCTGTGGCCGACCTTGCAATTTCGTCGCCGACCCACGCTGTTTGCCGCCGGCCAGTTGGTGGGCACCGAGGGCTATGCCTGCGCGGTGGCAGGGGGATGGTTGGCCGGGCAGAACGCCGCCCGCCTGGCTCTGGGGTTGCCCTTGATCACGCTGCCCCCCGAAACAATGATGGGATCCCTGTTTCAATTCATCAGCAGCGCCGATCCCAGGCACTTTCAGCCGATGCCGGCCAATTTTGGGCTGTTGCCGGATTTGGAGGGGCGCAAGCTTCGCAACAAGCAGGAGCGCTATGGCCGTTACCGGGATCGCGCTTTGGCTGCTCTGAAAACGACTGGGTTGGTGCGCCAAGTGCAAACCGCCTAGGGGAGCTTGGAGCGTGTTCCCGACCATTGCGATCCAAGTCAAAGTCGAGATTGAGCGTTATCGTCATTTGAAACTAGATTGAGACACTTCCTAGGCGTTTCGCGACCGCCCCCAGCCCCTCTCCCGCTGGGGGAGGAGAGTCGGGAAGCAATGCCACAGAAATATTTAGAAATGTTTCATTCCTATGCCGCGGTAGCAGATCCCAAAACGAGCTGTCAAAAGCTGGGCAAACCTGTTGGCTACCTTCCCTCTTTCCGCTGCTCACAAGACAAAAGGGCGCGCATGGACTCCAACAGTTGGGGTGCCCTCTGGGTTAGGTCTTGATAGAGGCAAATTTGCTGTTGGCAGCGGGCCAGGTTATGGGCTTTGCGGCTGGGGTAGCGCTGGGGATCCCAATTCCAGTAAGCGTCTTCAAACCAATCCTGCAAAAAGCGCATCCCCAATTCCAGGGTAATCAGTTGGATCCCTTGGAGAAGGAGTTCCGGTTGTAGGGCGTGCAAGTTCCCGGTTTGGGCATAGCCCCGCAACCCGGCCAGGATCGCCTCGGGCTGAAGGGTATTTCCTCGTTTGCCCCAGGAGCGCAGGGCATCCCCCAATTCAACATAGAGATTGTGATACATAAAGGTGTCCAGATCCACCAGGCCCACAAATCGCCCCTGCTCATCGAACAAAAAGTTGTTGAACTTGAGATCGGCATGGATGATTTGAGTTGGGATCCCCGAGGGCAGCAGAAGATTGGGCACAGTTTCGATTAAAAACTGCCATTCTGCCTGCACTTCTGGGGCCGGCTCATACTGGCGTAGCTGTTGCCAAAGGTGAGCCGTATCGTGAAAATGCGGGATCTGGAAGCGAAAACGATAGTCCATCTGGGCCAAGAGTCGATGCAGGCGTCCAACGGCTGCCCCCGCCTCTTCCAGATAGCCCCAATTGGGAGGAGTTGGGTGACAGGATCCCGGCAGACAATCCATGACCCGCCACAGCCCTTCTGCCCAGGACAAGTGCAGGGATCCATCGCGAGCGCGGCGGAATCGGGGCACAGGGAAGCCGTGTTGTCTCAACCATTGGCCGATGGCTTGACCATCTTCGGTGACAGCAGGATCAAATCGGGGATGAAGGCGCTGGGCGATGAAGGATCCCTCAGAGGTGTTGAGTTTCCAAGTTTGGTGAATGAGGCCCACTCGGATGGCTTCGGGTGGCTTTGGATCCCCCAGTTGAAAGTGTTGGACAAGGGGATCCAGCCAAGTCAGGTCAAGCATAGGCAAGGAAGAAATCTATTCAAGCTTGGGGTGCTGGGTCGATCTTTTCGTTTTCAGAGCTGCCTCAAACTGCTTACCACAGCGGCGGCCTTTGAGGCTTACAGTTCAAGTTCCATTGAAGTGGCTTCATGTTGACGATTTTACCGTCCTCGATAAACAGGGCAAGTTGTTTGGGAGGGTGCAGCTTGTTATGCAACCACAGCCTTTTTGCGGCTCACCCGAACGGGATTTGTCGCCGAAACCCACTGCCCCATTGGCCGAGAACTCAGGTGTCGTTGTAGCAAACCCGCGAAAGAGCCCCATTTGCTACCTTAATGAAGGTCGCTGGCCGGACAGCCGTTAGGTTCGCTCATCACCCCATGGATACCCGCCTAATCAACATTGGCTTTGGCAACATCGTCGCCGCTGGGCGTGTGGTCGCCATTGTCAGTCCCGAGTCAGCTCCCATCAAACGCATCATCAGCGATGCCCGCGAGAGGGGCCAGTTGGTGGATGCTACCTATGGTCGTCGTACCCGCGCTGTCATCATCACCGATTCCGGGCACGTTATCCTCTCCGCCATCCAACCCGAAACCGTTGCCAACCGCTTCCTCACGGCCAAGCCCGGTTTGCCAGACGAGACCGAGTGAAAGCCCATCGCTGTGAGCCGTTTGAGAAACCAGAAGTGAGATATCCTAAAACAAACCCAAACAAGTCAATTGCCCAGCCGTCTTGCGTCGGTCTCTGTCTATGCCAACCTCTCCTACCCCGGTTTCCTCTGAGTGTACGCAGCAGCAGGGATCCCTTCCGGCTCCTACCCCGCGCGGTCGCTTGGTGGTTTTGACAGGGCCCAGCGGAGTGGGTAAGGGTACGCTGGTCAACCAGTTGCGCCAGCGCCACCCCGAGCTGTATCTCTCGGTTTCGGTCACCACCCGCCCCCCCCGCCCCAGCGAACAGGAAGGCGTCAACTACTACTTTCGCAGTCGGGAGGAATTTCTCAACTTGATTGAAGCCAACGAGCTGTTGGAATGGGCACAGTATGCGGGCAACTTTTACGGCACTCCCCGCGAGATCGTGTTCCAAAAACTTAACCAGGGTCAGGATGTGCTGCTGGAAATTGAGCTGGCGGGGGCCCGTCAGGTGAGGCAACAGTACCCAGATGCCATTCGCATCTTTCTCTGTCCCCCTTCTCTGGAAGAGCTGGAACGTCGCATCCGCGAGCGCGGACAAGACTCGGAGGCCAGCATCGAGCGCCGCCTGGAACAGGCCCGCAAGGAATTGGATGCCCAAGACGAATTTGACTACGTGATTGTCAACGACAACCTGGAGCAAGCGCTGCAGGAGCTGGAAGCCCTGCTCTATCCCCCCTCTGCCTCTTCAGGGGAGCAGCAGCCCTAGCTTCTCCAGCCCCTTCCCGGAACGCTGGTGTCGGTGGTGCAGTGGCTCCAGATTGGGCCTAGGGTTAACTTTCGGTTAAGAAAAAAGCTGCTGGGGAGGGTAGTTTGGCTTTACCAAAAAACTGGGTCTGAAGCCCCGCCCTAAGGCCTACGGCCCGCTGACGCGACCAGGGCGGCTTTTATCTT
>NZ_JANSIB010000016.1:0-16088 GCF_047461895.1 Synechococcus sp. R55.8
CCCGCCTATTTTCAATGGTTGCGCCGGATCTGCAGCGAGCGGGGCATTCTGCTGATTTTGGATGAGGTGCAGGTGGGCATGGGCCGTACTGGCATGCTGTGGGGCCACTGTAACCTGGGGGTGGAGCCGGATGTGTTCACCTTGGCCAAGGGCCTGGCCGGTGGGATCCCCATCGGGGCCTTGTTGGCGAAAGACTTTTGCGCCGTGTTTCAGCCGGGGGATCACGCCAGCACCTTTGGGGGCAACCCCTTGGCTTGTGCGGTGGGCCTGGCGGTTTGCCGCACGCTAATGTCGGAGAGTTTGGTTTGGAATGCCCAGCAGACAGGGGTGTATCTGCGTCAGGGGCTGTCCCGCTTGGCGGAGCAGTTTCCGCAGCTCGTTGAGCAAGTGCGGGGCTGGGGCCTGATTCAGGGCTTGGTGGTGCGCATCCCGGCGGCTGAAGTGGTCAAGGCAGCCATGGACTGCGGGCTGTTATTGGTGCCGGCAGGATCCCAGGTGGTGCGCTTGGTGCCCCCCTTGATCGTCACCCCGGCAGAAATTGACGCGGCTCTAGCGATGTTGGCATCGGCTTTGCAAAGGTTGGCCGCCTCCCTTGGCCATTCCGGGGCAGCCTAGCCTCGCCAGACTTGCCGCAGAAATGCCTGCAACTGCTGTCGGGCAGAGGGCTCGCGGGGAGCGGGATCCCTTGCCTGCTCCAAAAGGGGCAACACCTCCTCCGCATAGGCCGGAACAAAGCCGGCAGCAGGCCAGAGCAAATCCGAGGTGGCCCGCAGGTTCAAGACTTGGGATCCCTGCCTGAGCAGGAGAGGTCGCACCCAGAGCAGCGGCGGGGTGTCAGAGCCTGCCTCAAGACTGTGGCGAGAAACCTGAATCAGCTCCACATAGAGGGTGGCCTGCGACCCTGGCAGGGCGAGAATGGGACGGGGTGAGGGGGGAGCGCTGCCCACTTCCGCCGAGGCGGGCAAAGGGCGCCCCAGCAGACGCAGGCCCTCAACAGAGTCACACTGGGCGGGCAAACAAGGCAACAGGGTCATGCAATCGTTGACCGGAAACTGTACAGACTGTACTTATCCTAATCGATGGCTTTCTTACGTTTCTTTGGCAGGCGGGTTGGCCGGGGATCCCGTCTTTGCGGGCATTTCGTGAACCCGATTTTGTGGCATGGTGCTAGGTAGCTTTCTGATCAAACTTGAACGGATCCCGCCATGATGCACACTTTTGTCCCGCCCCACCGCTTTTTCCCCTACCTGACCTGGACGGAGATCCAGGCCATGCCCGACAAAGAGAACGTGGTGATCATTCAGCCGGTTGCCTCAATCGAGCAACATGGGCCCCACCTGCCCCTGGTGGTGGATGCCTGCATCGGCACGGCGATCATTGGGCGCGCCATGGAGAAGCTGGAGCCTGAGATCCCGGCCTATGTTTTGCCCACCCAATGTTACGGCAAAGCCAACGAGCATTGGCATTTCCCCGGCACCATTACCCTCTCGGCTCAAACCCTGATGGCGGTGCTGGCAGAAGTGGCAGAGAGCATCTACCGAGCTGGGTTTCGCAAGCTGGTGTTCCTCAATTCCCACGGTGGCCAGCCACAGGTCCTGGAGATTGTTGCCCGCGATCTGCACCAGAAGTATGAAGATTTCATGCTGTTTCCGGTGTCGGTCTGGCGCGTTCCCCACGAAGGACGAGAGCTGTTTACCGAGAAAGAGCGGGAATTGGGTATTCACGCCGGCGATGGGGAGACCAGTATGCTGATGCACCTTTTGCCCGATACGGTGCGAACCGACCGATTGGTCTGCGAATATCCCCACGATCTGCCGGAAAACAGCCTGCTCAGCATGGAAGGGCGGATCCCTTTCGCTTGGGCAACTCGCGATCTCACCCAGAGCGGAGTTTTGGGCGATGCCACCGCCGCCACGCCGGAGAAAGGCAAAGTTTTGGTGGAGTCCATGTCTGACGGCTGGGTGCGGCTGATCCGAGATCTGCACCGGTTCCAGCAGCCCAAGGCTTGGCGCAAAGCCCCGCTGCTGGTCTAGGGATCCAGGCAAAAGACCTACGGCCTGCTTTGTGAAAGGCTTTCGCCAGAACTGGCCGACCAAGATACGACTTGCTGACGCGATCAGGGCAGCTTTTTGCTGGGCTGCTGCAAACTCTATCTGCCCAATGGGAAAGGGTGATACCTTGGCCCCAGAACACACCCGTTCTGGTGGAAATGGGGTGGATTTGGGCAAAGTTCACCTGGCCACTGCCCATGAGGGTATGGATATCTTCATCGCTAACGGTCAGGAGCTGCAGTCGAAGCGGCAGTACCCGGAAAGTCGAAGGGGAAGCTGGCCCAGTTGCTGCGTTGCAGGCAAAAGGGTTCGCGGCGGTATCGCCGACTGGTTCGTCATCTTTCCTGTCGGGCCCAAGCTGTTCGCCTCTGGCGGCGGGGAGCGCTTGAGAGAATCCTCGCCCTCTGGGTCAAGACTCAATTAACCAACGGCTCCAGCCCCCGCAAACACGCTGCCAATGCGGCGCATTGCCTCTTCCACGTTGGCGCGGCTGTTGAAAGCGGACAGGCGCAGATAGCCCTCTCCGGCGCTGCCGAAGCCAGAGCCAGGGGTACCCACCACATGGCAGGTGTGCAGCAGCTTGTCAAAAAACTCCCAACTGCTCAGCCCATCGGGTGTTTTCACCCAGACGTAGGGGGCATTCACGCCGCCATAGACTTGGATCCCCACTTCGGCCAACTGCTGGCGAATGATGCGGGCATTTTCCAGGTAAAACTGCACCAGACCTCGCACCTGCGCCTGCCCCGCTTCGGAATAAACTGCCTCTGCCCCTCGTTGCACAATGTAGGACACCCCGTTGAACTTGGTGGATTGGCGGCGATACCACAAGCTCCACAGATCCACCCAGGATCCATCGGCAGCTTGCCCCCGCAAAGACTTGGGCACCACCGTAAAGGCACAGCGGGTGCCGGTAAACCCAGCGGTTTTGGAAAAGGAGCGGAACTCGATGGCACATTCCCGCGCCCCTGGAATCTCGTAAATGGAGTGGGGGATCCCGGGCTCGGTGATATAGGCTTCGTAGGCGGCATCGAACAGGATCAGGGAGCCGTGGGCACGGGCATAGTCCACCCAGTTTTGCAGATGCTCCCGTGTGGCCACTGCGCCTGTGGGGTTATTGGGGAAGCAGAGGTAGATCACATCCACCTTTTGGCTGGGCAGGCTGGCGGTGAAGTGATTTTCGGCAGTGATGGGCAGATAGACCAGGCCCTCGTATTCGCCGCGTTCGTTGGCCGGCCCCGTATGGCCCGCCATCACGTTGGTGTCCACATAAACCGGATAGACAGGATCCGTGATGGCGATGGTGTTGTCGTGGCCGAGGATATCCAGGATGTTGCCGCAATCGCACTTGGAGCCATCGGAGACGAAGATCTCGGAAGCGTCGATATCGCAGTTGCGGGCCTGGAAGTCGTGCCGGGCAATGGCCTGGCGCAGCCACTCGTAGCCCTGCTCTGGCCCATAGCCGCGAAAGGTGGCCCGTTCCCCCATTTCCTCCACCGCCCGGATCATGGCCGTTCGACAGGCTTCCGGCAGCGGCTCGGTGACATCGCCAATGCCCATTTTGATAATTTGAGCTTCGGGATGGGCGGTGGCAAAAGCCTGCACCCGCCGGGCGATCTCGGGAAAGAGATAGCCGGTCTTGAGCTTGAGGAAGTGGTCGTTGATCCTGGCCATGGAGGTTTGCCGAAGAGGAGGTCATCGGCTTTTCAGTGTAGCTGTTCGCGCTAGCGGGACGGAGTCCTTAGCCGGTTCCGGGCCAGAACTCTTCTACGTCGCGGTTCCCCTGCCCATAGCAACAACCCCGGCGGAGGCGGGACGGAGTAGGATGCTACCTTGGCAAAGATCCTTTGGAGAGCAGGGATGAAGCAGCAGAGGGGAATGGCTCGGCACGAGAGGTGGGCGGTGGGCCTGTTGGCGATCTGGGTTTGGCTGAGCTGGGGGATGGGGGCCTGGTCTGCTCCCCTTTGTCGGGATCCCCTCTTGCTGCGGCAGATCTTGGCAGCTCTGGGCCGTCCGGAGGTGAAGGTAGAGGAGGTGGCCCTTTTTGATCCGGATCAGTGTCTTGTCCAACTGGTGTTGGATCGCCAGGGGTTGAGCGGCTCCTTGCCGCCCGAAATAGGCCAATTTCGCCGGTTGCGAGCCTTGTCCCTCAGCCACAACCAACTTTCCGGCCCCCTGCCGCCCGAGCTGGGGCAACTCGGCCAGTTGGAAAACCTGTTTCTCGACTACAACGAATTCTCCGGCTCCATCCCATCCGAGCTGGGGCAGTTGCGCAACCTGCGCGGCCTGTTTTTGGATCACAACCAGCTCTCTGGGCCTATTCCCCCCCAGCTGGGGCAACTGCGCCACCTGGAAAACCTCATCCTGCAAAACAACCGCCTCAGCGGCACCCTTCCCGGCCAACTGGGCCAGATGAGCTCCCTCAAGGGCCTGTTTTTGGATCGCAATCAGCTCTCTGGGCCTATTCCCCCCCAACTGGGGCAACTGCGCCACCTGGAAAACCTCTACCTGTCGGACAATCGCCTCAGCGGATCCCTGCCCCCCGAGCTGGCTCAGCTGAATCAGTTACGGGATCTGCGCCTGGCACGTAACCAATTCACGGGAGAACTGCCGACCTTTTTGGCAGAACTGCCCCGACTGGAGCGGCTGCACATCGAGGGAAACCCCGGCCTCTGCTTGCCGGCCGCCCTGTCGGAGTGGTTTGCCGGCCTAAACCCGGCGGATCCCCTGCCGGCTCCCATCTGCTCATGGACTCCGTCCCGCTAACGCGACCGGTAGCCTACTGGGACTCCATCCCGCTATCGCGAAAGGACTCTGTCCCACTATTGTGCTCTGCACCGCTGTCACGAACGCAACAGCGTCGCGTAGCAATAACGGCGCAAGTGTGGGATCCCAGCTTTTCCGGGGGGGAGGGGGAGAGCCGTAGCGACGACCAGGCCACTCCTGCTCGATGGGCCACCACCACTCCAATCGCCTCTAGATAGGAGGTTACCGATACATGAGGGATCCCCAACTGGCGGGGGTGCACCTGCATCACGGTGGTGTTTTCCTCGACGGCAATGAAAAGCGGAGGACGGGCAAGGACTCCGTCCGTTCGCGTCAGCGGCGGAGCATTGTGGTGGGGTCGCGACAGCGTTGCGCCGCAATAACGGCTGGCCAGGTGCAGCAAGCCAGGCCCCCCAAAGGCAGTGGCCGGGGCAATGACGCTGTCCACCTGCTCTGCTGTCAGGTCGCCCGGTTGGGCGGGATCCCCGCTCTTGACGAACTGGGGAGCGTAGCTGAGGCCCACCAAAACCGAAGGCAAGAAGGTAAACCCCACCTCTTCAGCAGCAGCGCGGGGGTGAACCGGCTTGGGGAAAGTCTCAGGGTAGAAAGCGGGGGCATGGGCACAAGGGATCCGCAACTCCCGCACCACCAGGTGGCTGATCAGGGCTTCGACGCCGGCCAGGGGATCCACCCCCCTTCCCTGCTCGTACTGGCTGAAGTCCAAGTCATCCGGAAAGCGGGCCACCACGGCAATGGCCTCTGCCCCCAGGCGAACCAGCTCCTGGGCAGTCTCCAAGAGAGCATCAGGCTGGGCCAGGGATCCCTGGCTGGCTCCTGAGGGGGAGAAGCCGACGGAAACGCCCAAGGGTTGGCGGGTCAAGCGCCAGGGGCCAATGTTGAGCCCCAAGGTGGCCTGAGCAGCCTGCATCACCTGCAGGTGGCGTTGTTGCAGATCGGGGGGGATCCCGGCATCCAGCACCACCCCAACACAGTTTTGGCGCACTGGCCGCAAATTCCACACCCCCGCACAGAACTGATCCAGGCCGTACCCTTCCACGTACAACACGTTCCCCATCGGCCAAAACAAACTGGCTCCGTTTAACACGTTGGGATGGGTGATGACCCGCTCTGCGGCTGCTGCCAGGGTGCGGGCAACAGGCAGGGCATCCCCGGCAAAACCACCGATGCGGGCACCAATGCCGGTGGGGATGAGCAGGAGGCTGGTGTAGGGATGGCTCATGCTGCTATGTCTACAGCACTCTATGCTGCTACACGCGAACGGGAACCGCACCGCTAACGCCGGACGGACAGGATCTGCTGGGCTAGGGCCTCGGCCCGCCGCACACAATCTCCCAAGGCCACGCCATCCAGGTAGTTGGCACACACCCACACCCCTGGGGTTTGGTCGGCCAGGCTGGCCTGCAATTGGGCAATCCGCTGCCGGTGGCCAAGCGTATATTGCGGGATAGCCTGGGGCCACAGGCGCTCTCCCAGGCGGATGGGTTCGACAGGGCGGGTGAGCAGGATCTGGCTGAGTTCTGCATGCACAATTTGGGCCCGCTCGTCAGGGGAGAGCGCCGTAATGGGCGGGATCCCTTTCTGACAGGCAAAAGCCGCGTCGGTGGCCCCCCCAATGAAGCTGACCAGGCAGTGATAGCCCTGAGGAGCCCGCTCTGGGAAGAGGGAGGAAGCCCAGATGGTGCCCAGGGTGCGCAGGCCCTGAGAGCGAGGGATCAGATGGCCAAACCCTCGCAGCGGTTGGGGGAGGGCTTCTTCTGGATAGGCCAAAGCCACCACCGCCACAGGCGGGTAGGGGATTTCCCTCAGCAGCCGGCTGGCCTGGGGGTTGAGATCCTGCAGGAGGGTGGCAGCAGCGTAGGCAGGGAGGGTGAGCACCACCTGTTGAGCCGCCACCCAGTGGATTTCTTCTGGGGCCGTGTGCTCTGCACCGCTGTCGTGTATGACGAAGCCCACCCGGTAGCCCGTCTCATCCCGCTTGAGATGCACAGCCCGCCAGCCCAGCCGCAGCGCACTGCCCAGTTTCTGGGCAATCGCCTCAGGTAGCTGCTGCAACCCCTGCCGCAGGTTACCCAGTTGGCCCCGCTTGGGAGGAGGCTGGATGGGGGAGTTGGCGCTGTCCTGGTGACGGGTTCGCGGGAGCGTCGCGTAGCGATAACGGCTGCGCAAAGCCTGCACAGCACCGGCAAAGAGGCTGCCGTAGCGTTCTTCCAAGCCGGCAATGCGGGGGAAGGCTGCCAAGGCGCTGAGCTGATCCGGATCCCCGGCATACACCCCTGAGGTGAAAGGTTCGACCAGCCGCTCTACCACCTCGGATCCCAGTTGCCGCCGGAAGAATTGCCGCACCGTTTCCTCTTTGCCCGGCGGTGGCGCGACAAACCCCAACAACCCACGTAAGGCCCGCAACTTGCCGCCCACGCTCAACAGCCGCGAGCCAATGGCTGCAGAAGGGCTCAGGGGCACCGGCAGCAGCGCTTTCTCCCAGTAAACGTAGCGGGGCAGCTTGGCATCGGCCAGCACCAGGTGCTCCGCCAAGCCCACCTCGGCAATGAGGTTAAGCAGGGCGGGGACGGGGGTAAAGCTGTTGGGGCCCTCTTCCCAGCGATAGCTGTCTTTGGATTGGGTGGAGATACAGCCCCCCACGCGGGAGCTGGCCTCGGCCAGGAGCAGCGGCTGGGTGGATTCATCCTTGGGGGATAAGCCCTGTTGTAATCGCAAGGCCAACGTTAGGCCGCTGATGCCCGCCCCCACCACCACCACCTCAGCCTGCAAGGACTGCGTCCTACCAAAGTGCTCCGCACCGCTATCGCGAACGCGAACAGAAGGGTTCATCTTTTGGGTTCCAACGGGTTTTCCGATCCTCTAAGGGTCAAACAAATGTGCTCTGCGCCGCTCGCGGGTCTACGCAGCTAGCGCAGCACCCGAAATAGGCTGGGGATCCCGGCCACCTGGGGCAGTTGTTGGATCTCGGCCAGCGCCTGCCGGCAGTCGGCCTCCCGGACGGTGTGGGTGAGAATCACAATCTCCGCCTGCTCTTGGTGACATTCCTTTTGGGTAATGCTCTCCAGGCTAACCCGGTGGCGACCGAAGCAGGTGCCAATCGCCCCCATCACCCCCGGCTGATCCTGGGCCAATACCCGCACGTAAAACTCCGACTCCAATTCCGAGAGAGGGATCAAAGAGGCGGCAGCGGGGAAGCAGGAGAATCCCCACAGCGGATTGGGGGCATCAGCCCCCGTTTGCCGGTGGGCAATCAGGGTCAGCAGATCGCCAACAACGGCACTGGCAGTCGGCCCCCGCCCCGCCCCCGGCCCCGACAGCACCACCTGCCCCAAAGGATCCCCCTGCACCAGGACGGCATTGTCCACACCGTTGATGTTGGCCAAGGGGTGGGTAGAGGGCAGAAGGGTGGGGTGAACCCGGATATCCAAAGCCATCTTCGCTGCCTCCCCGCCAGAGTTGGCCCTTTGGGCGATGGCCAAGAGCTTGAAGGTGTAGCCCCACTCGCGGGCATAGCGAATGTCGGTGGGGCTGATGCCGCGGATCCCTTCGCAGGGGATGGCTTCCCGCTTCACAGACACCCCGAAAGCAAGGCTGGCCAAAATGGCGATCTTGTCGGCGGCATCCCACCCTTCCACATCGGCGCTGGGATCCGCTTCGGCGTAGCCGTGGGCCTGGGCCAGGGCCAGGGCTTCCTCAAATGAGCTGGCCGCCTGGGTCATCTGGCTGAGGATGAAGTTGGTGGTGCCGTTCACAATGCCCCAGACCGCCTGGATGTGGCTGGCCTGCAGGGACTGTTGCAAGGGCTGCAGAATCGGGATCCCGCCCCCGACTGCCGCTTCCAAGAGCACCGAGACTTTGGCTTGGGCTGCCGCCTGAAAGATCTCCTCCCCGTGGCGGGCGATCACCGCTTTGTTGGCTGTGATCACCGGTTTGCCGTGGTCAAGGGCTTTTAAGATCAAGGTGCGGGCCGGCTCCAAGCCCCCCATCAGCTCGATGACCACGTCGATTTCCGGATCCGACACGATTTGCTCCAGATTGGTGGTCAGGCGCTCAGGCGGGATCCGCACTTGCCGTGGCTTGTCCAAAGAGCGCACCCCCACCGCCGCAATCTCAACCGACTGCAAGAGAGGATGCCGGGGTTGCTGCAGAATTTGCACAACACCCGTGCCAACCGTGCCCAGCCCCAATAGCCCAACTCGTTCGCGGTAGCGGCGCATAGCGCTTTAGACCACAACTCTTCCTTTTGCCTGCTGTTCCCGTTAGCGGGACGGAGTCCTTTGCCCTGTGAGGGCTCCGCCTCGCCAATGCAAACAGGAAGCGGACGGGATCCCCTCACCATTATCACGCTTGGATCCACGCTCTGCTAACGCGACCATGATCCGCATGCAGAGCACTTTGTTCGCGCTAGCAGGACGGCGTCCTTAGTTGGGATCTATACACTTGTCCGCCAGAGAATCCCGTAAGGCACGGACAAAGTGATAAGGGGGCAAAGGGGCGCTCCAATCCAGTTGCCAATGGGGGTGCTGATCCAGCCAGGTTTGGGTGAGCTGAGCGGCGGCTTCCCACTCGGCAGGGGTGAGCAAAAAGTAGAGCCGCAAGGCCTCTCCCGGCTGGGGATCCACCCTTTGCACAGGCCAGGTGGAAGGCCAAAGCTGCTGTAGGGCTTGCTGCTCCTGCTCTTGCTGCTCTTGGGCCTGTCGTTGCTGGAGATAAGCTTGCTTGCGGGCCAACAGATAGGCCGTCCCGCTTAGGGAGGGCTGTGGCTCCGGTTGGGGCTGAGGTCGAACCCTTCCTTTGAGACAATACTCGGCCCGCCCCCCAATGGCTGCCAGGGCTTGTTCGTACTCCGTCTGCCGGGACAGCAGGTGGGATCCCAGCTTTTCTGCTGAGAGGAAGCAGGTGCCGAAGCGCAGGGGCAGCACCGGCATCTGGGCGAACAGTCGGCAGATCACCTGGTCGTGGCGCAGGGCAGAACGCACCAACACCTCATCCGAGACTTGCAGCGACTCCGGATCCGGCATCGGCTCCACAGCAGCGGCAATTCGGCTGCCTGTCGGGGAGAACACCTGCACCGACCGATGGATCCCCTCGGTTTGCCGGATGAAGGGCAAAAGTTCTGGAGCTGGCTGCGGGAAGAAGGCGTAGGTGTAAAGGGGGCTGTTGATACTCTCCTCATTCCCGTCAGCAGTACGGAGCACTTGGGGTTCTGGCTGAGCTGGGAAGGTCATGGTCTCGGATTTAAGACGAGTAGGTAAGACGGGTAGGCTCGCCTTCCCAGTCTACGCAACCTAGGATTGGGATCTTTGAAACCTACAGGGTTCCACCTATAGAGTTCCACGGCCAGAGTTCCACGGCCAGCCTGGAGATGCGATAGACTAACCTCGCATCGGTTCTGCACAGGCTGGGGTGTCTGGGGCCGGAACAGCGCCCGTGTTCAGGCGGGCTCCCCGCCTCAATGCCCCTAACAGGTGAGGCCATGAACAGCCGCCCAGATTTCAAATCCTTTGAAAAAGAAGAAACCGAACGGTTGCGGGATCTGCTCCCCGCTTCTTTCCGACCCTTGATCAGCGTCGTTCCCCACTTCGGGGGCGAAGCCCTGCTCATCTCCCGCCGCAAAGCCCCTTGGCAGCCCCAGGGCACAATTGCCATCGATTTTCGCCGTTGGCAAGGGATCCCTCAGCCGCAGCGGGATCTGTTGTTTCTGCGGGAGGTGGGATGGCTGGGCAACCGCAATTGGTTGCAGCCGGGGTTTTACCAATCGCTGGCCTTGATGGGGGGCATCACCACCGTGGCGGAGCTCTCTTTGCAGCACCCTTTTTCCGCTCTGTTGGCAGGTGGCATTACGGCTCTCTCCGTCCGGCAGATCTGGCAAAACCTGAACCGGGAGAGCGCCCATTTCGACGCCGATGAATTTGCCCTGCGCCGTGCTCAGTTTCGCGGCTACACCCGACAGGAGGCCGCTCAACACCTGGCAGATGCCATAGAACAGGTTCTGAAGCTGGATCCCACCGATATCCTGACGGCGCTACGGCTGCAACGGCTGAGAACCATTGCCCGCAACCTGGCTTCTACCCCCCCCAGCGGAAACGCCTGGTCGCGTTAGCGGGACGGAGTCCTTGGCCAGTTGCACTTGGGTGATGGCCACCCGACCGGAGAAGCAGATGTCGGTATCGGTTTGGGGATCCCGAGCGCGCTCCGCATAGCGGCCCTGATAGCGAAACCACAGCGACTCTGCCCCATTTCCCTCGGCTTCCACCGCATAATCGAGCGGCAGGGGTTGGGTGCAGAGGGGACAATAGACCCGCTCCGGCAGAGGGGATCCGGCGGGCAAGTGAGGCAGGTTCACATTCCAAAACGCCCCCCTGGGCAGGGGTTGTTCCATCAGCTCCGCCAAGATTTCCCGCGTCCACCGCTGGGCTTGCTCCCAGTCGATGGGTTGGCCCCCTGCTCGGTATTGGGAAATGGCAATTCCCGGGATCCCGCGCATCGCCGCTTCCCGTACCGCTGCCACCGTTCCCGACAGGTACACATCCGATCCAAGATTTCCCCCCTCGTTGATACCGGAAAGCACCCAATCCACCGATGGGGCCAGCTTGAATAGGGCCACCCGCACACAGTCGGCAGGGGATCCCTCGACGGCAAAGGTGCGCTCGCCGCGGGCCAAGGCCCGAAAAGGTCGCCCCGTTGTCACCTGGTGGCTGCAGCCGGAAATCGGTTGGTGGGGGGCCACAATCCAACAGTGTTCTTCCGGGATGAGAGAGTTGAGGGCCAACTTGAGGTTGGCCAGCCCGGCAGCCTCGATGCCGTCATCGTTGGTCAGCAATACCTTCATTCCTACTTTTCCCTTCTGCCGGCAACTTCTTGGGTGAGTCCCAGTGGCAAATCTGGAGATCTTGGGTGCAAAAGCGATGGGGATCCCGTTCTTCTTCTACCCTATCCATAGGGGGTAGCGTCTCCCATGCCGCGTCCCCTGATCCATCGTATAAACTGATACCGGAGGATTGCGATGACCACACGGGTAGCCATTAACGGATTTGGTCGCATTGGGCGGGCCTTCCTGCGGGTGCTGCTGTCTCAGCCAGCTCCAGAGCTGGAGGTGGTGGCAGTCAATGACCTGACCGAACCCGACAACTTGGCCTACCTGCTCCAGTTCGACTCGGCCTATGGGCGCCTTCCCCAAACCGTGAGCGCGGTGGACGGGCATCTGCAAATCGGCAACCACCTGAAAGTCCGGGTTTTGGCAGAGCGGGATCCGGCGCAACTGCCCTGGAAAGATCTGGGGGTTGACCTGGTGGTGGAATCGACCGGCTTGTTCACCAAACGAGACGGGGCCGCCAAACACCTGGAGGCCGGGGCCAAAAAGGTGATCATCTCTGCTCCCGCCAAAGGCCCCGACTTGACGGTGGTGATGGGGGTCAACGACGACCAATACGACCCGGAGCGGCATCACATCGTCTCCAATGCTTCCTGCACCACCAATTGCTTGGCGCCGCTGGCTAAGGTCTTGTTGGATCGCTTCGGCATCGAGACCGGCTTTCTCACCACTTGCCATGCCTATACCGCCACCCAGGCGATTGTGGATCGCCCGGATCCCAAAGATTATCGGCGGGGCCGCTCAGCAGCAGTGTCGATCGTGCCTTCCACCACCGGGGCCGCCACGGCAGTGGCCGAGGTTTTGCCCGCCCTGAGAGGGAAGATGGATGGCCTGGCGCTGCGGGTGCCCACCTTGACCGGCTCGATTGTGGACTTTGTGGTGCGTACCGAGCAGCCCATCACCAAAGAAGCCGTCAACCAAGCCTTTATCGAGGCTGCAGAAGGCCCGCTGCGCGGCATCCTGGCCATTGCTCCACCGGAGATCGTATCGGCGGATATTGTCGGGGATCCCCACTCTTCCATTGTGGATTTGGGATCCACCATGACCTTAGGGGATCGCACGGTGAAGGTGCTCTCCTGGTATGACAACGAGTACGGCTATGCGGCGCGGCTGGTGGATCTGGCGGCCAAAATCGGGGCTGCGCTGTAGGCGGCCATCCTTGTTGCGTTCAAGGCAAGGCTATTAGAACCGGATTTGCGGTGGGGCAGTTACGGTTCAGATGCGGTTGTGGCCGGGGTTGCAGGCGATGAAGGGGGGCCGAGCCACAGCAGGATCACCATTGCCGGAGCGGCTGTCATCGCCGTGATCAGATAAAACAAAGGCCAATTGACTGCAGCCGCCAAATAGCCCGACACGGCCCCGGCCAAGGTTCCCCCCACGGCAAATACACTGGTGAGCAAAGCATACTGGGTGGCACTAAATTGCCGATCGCAAAGGCTCATCAAAAAAGCCAGAAAAGCAGCCGTGCCCATGCCCCCGGCCATGTTGTCGAAAATGGTTGCCCCCACCAGCAGCGGATAGTTTTGCCCCACCAACCCAATCGCTCCCAGGCCCAAATTGCCGATCCCTTGCAAGGCTGCGAAAATGAACAGACAGCGGTAGGTGCCGATGCGGCTGACCCACTCCCCCCCCACAAAAGCCCCAGCCAAGGTGGCCAACAAGCCTATCCAACTGCGGATAATGCCCAGATCGCTGGTGCTAAACCCCGTCTGCAACAAAAATGTGGGGGTCATTTGCCCTGCCAAGCTATCCGGCAACTTGAAGCAGACCACAAACAGCAGGATCGCCCAGGCCAAGCGGTGCCGCCAAAAAGATTGAAACGGCTCGAGGATGGCCGACCGCAAAGAGGTAGGCTTGAGGGCGCTGTTTTCCGGCTCAGGGGCCAAAAACGAGGTAATCAACCCGATCAACATCAGCAGCGCCATGATCCCGTACACCTGCCACCAGGGCAAATAGTCCGCCAAGATCAAGCTCACGCCACTGCTGACCAACAGCGCGATGCGGTAGCCAAATACGAAAATGGCTACCCCTGCCCCCATCTCCCGCTCTGCCAAGATATCGGTACGGTAAGCGTCCACCGCGATGTCCTGAGAGGCGCTCAAAAAAGCCACCAGCAACCCCACCAGAAAGATCGGGCGGGTGAAAACCGTGATGCCCGGCCAAGTCTGGGACAGCTCTTCCCATCCCAAGGCTTCCAGCCAGGTTTGGGTCGGATCCTGAAAACCCAGTAGCCCTATGCTGAGCAGCAACAGCACCTGGGTCAGGGCCATCCACCCCCGCCGCCGACTGCCCCGCAGGGATCCCGGTGCCGGCAACAGAAATCGATCCAGAACAGGCGACCACAGGAACTTGAAGGAGTAGGGCAAATTGAGCAGGTTAAACAAGCCGATGGCAATGGTGGTCAAGCCCGCTTGGGTCAGCCAAGCATTCAAGGTGGTGTTGATCAACAGCAGCGGCAAACCCGAAGAAAATCCCAACAGCAGCAGGACGCCCATCTTGGAGCTGCCGTAGACGCCCAACATCCGCCTCAAGACGCTTGTCCCTGCCTCAATCATGACCAGCCTTCCCCGCCATCCTGTCTATTTTCAGGGATCCCTGTATTGCCAGTATGGTCATTTCAATTAAACTAGGGCACTGCACCCACACCTAAAACTCTGAGTGCAGCAGGCTATAGGGCTTTATCAAGGACTCCGTCCCGCTGGCGCGATCAGCAGCCCAGGCGTCTCACCTTAACCTGAAATGACCATAACATCCCAGTGAAACTCCCCATTGCGTAGCTCCCCTCTCTCAAGGGGAGAGGGACTTCCCTTAGGGCCAATCCTGAACGCAAACCACCTGCTGGGTTTGGGCAGATCGCTCGGCTGCCTCGGCCACCGCCAGGGCGTGGAGCATGTTTTCAGTATGGATATAGAGGGGTCTGCCGTGGCGCAGGTGATCCAGCACCATGCGGGTGTCTTGCTCGAACAGGCCGTGGCGGGATCCCGTCTCTAGAGGGTGGGCGCTGCCGGGCCGCAGCAACGTTGCCTCTTCGCCGTTGATCAATAGGCCCCCCCGTTGACCGTGGAACTCCAGTAGCCGCTGCGAGCACCACAGGGAATCCCCCTTGCCATAGGTCAACACCGCCAGCAACCCACTGGCAAAACTCAGCTGGGCTGTGCAGTAGCAACTGCTGTAGCGGTGGGGCAGATCCGGCCCGTCGTAGCGCAGTTGGCAGCTCACCCGTTCTACCCTGCCCAACAAGTCCACCAAGCGGTGGATGCGAGAAACGGCCCCCATGAGGGGGAAGCCAAACAACTCAGGCCGATAGGTCCAGCGATCGGGAGCGGGGTGGGTGGCGGTGAGGGTAATGTAGCGGACGGCAAAGAGCTTGCCCAGCCCTTCCAGCTCTCGTTTCAGCAACCGGTGAACGCCGCTAATTAGCTCGATGTGTTCGACGTGCAGCAGCACTTGCCGCTCGGCTGCCAATTGCACCAAGGAACGCGCTTCGGCAGCGCTGAGGGCGAGGGGATATTCCACGACGGTGTGGATCCCTGCCTCCAGAGCAGCACGGGCAATGGCGGCATGATCCCGATTGATGGTGCTGACAAAAACCAGATCCAGCCGCTGCTCGCCCAACAGAGAAGACCAGTCCGAATAGGCGACGGCCCCCAACTCGGCGGCAAAAGCATCGCTCCGGTCGGGAGCTCGACTGGCAACAGCGACAATCTGCACTTGCCCATCTTTGCGCAAGGCCTCGGCCCGTGAGCGAGCTGCGTAGCCGGTGCCGATGATCCCCACCCGCAAGGTCTGTTCCCTCCCCTAGCCTGCCTCTGTCTGTAGCATCACACAGGAGGGATCCCTTCCACCAGCTGGCAATCGGGATCTCGCTCTCCCCAGGTCTACTGCTGCACCCTTTGCACCATTCATTTCCGATTGCAGCAACCTGTGTGATTGTGTTGGCTCTCCTCTCCCGGGGGGCAAGGGCAGTCAATTGCAGCCCACCACCGGGAAAAAGAAAGGAATCTGTCTCAAACCAACCCAAAGCGGCTCCTCTGCAGAAGGAAAATCACTCGTGCCCGCCCCACAGAGCCGTTCGCCGATGGAGGGTCAGCGTGGGCATTGGGAAGAAGCCGCTGTCTCAACCTGCTGTACCCGCGACGCAATGGCAAAATGCCGCTCCAACAGATCCGGGATCCCTTGGGGGGAAACGCCGCTATAACGGGCTTTGTCGGGCATAAACACCACATGGGGGCCCCGTTTGCAATCTTTCATGCAGCCCACCCCCTGCACGCAAATCGAACCAGAGTAGGCGGCCAAGTGGGCGTTCAGGGCTTGCATCACCGCTCCGGCCCCACGCCGATAACAGTCGGATTTCTGGCAGACCAGCACCTTACCTTTGA